>JBDOMS010000023.1:0-2803 GCA_039831735.1 Pirellulales bacterium | reverse complement strand
ACATGCATGTGACCATGAAGTCGATTTAGGTGTTGATCAAGAATCGTAGCTGTCCAGCGATCGGTTGATGGTTTTTCGGGTATGGAAAACGCGGTAAGATTGACACCGTGTGTTCCTTTCTGAGCATTCAGAGGTGATACCACAAGTTGTGGTTTTCCTTGGCCGAGAACGTCTCCCCAATACATGCGATGGGTTGATGGCATTGGACCAATATCATGAACTGTCCATGGTTGGCTGAGATCATCGTTGCGTGTCAGCCAGTGAAGTGATCCTGTTTTGGGCCAACTGGCTCCAAGTGCAAAGTCAATACGTCCATCGCCATCAATGTCATGGGGTGCAATACATACATTGTCGCGAGGAGTCTTTTTGCGAATGATATCCTGTTTTACCCACTGTCCGTGTGAGTTGGGATTCTTGTACCACAGTACTGCCTCCTCAGTGACGACAACAATATCGTCATGACCATCTGCATCAATATCTGAAAGAACAACTGCATAACAGATGTTACCAGCCTCTGAATCAATCACTTGAGGCTTAAATGTTGCTCCAAAGCGTGGTTGTTGTGTTGTACTTGGGGCTGTCTTATCAATACAGATGGAGTGTTCTGGCCAATTCAGATTGTCTGCGGTTTCAAGGACATAATCAAAAGCGTGTTCATCATTCCCTCGAATCCGAATGGGACTTCTTTCTGAAGCCATGGCAATTACTTGAGGTATATCGAGGATGCGAAGCACATTGAGGAGTGATGGCGGCATGATGCCATCCGTCTCATCCGAAGGGGCATCATGCGTGACAGGAATCGACTGCACATTGATTTGTGAGACTGGAGGTTCAAACAGCGATGCATACATCGTGAGTGCCCCCATGGAACCATTTGCTCGAAGTTCAATATGAGGCTCAATGCCAGTATTGTCATCATAGATGGATCGTATGGCCTGAATGCCACGCCGGATATCATAGACCTGCATTCCTTCCCATGTTTGCCCTAATAAAAGAAAACGACGGCGGTTATGTGTAAGCGTTGAGTGATCCTGGTCCCAGAGAGAAGCACCAATACCCCGGGGCGCAAGAACGGCAACAGCATGGTTCGGTTTTGTGAGTGCCACCTTCAAGGCAAGAGCATCGTCATTCTGAGGCATGGCGAGATTGTCTTTGCCCAAAAGGGACAGCCATGTGTTTTCCAGGTTCTCAAGGTCGCTTTGATTAACAATACAAAGGAGCACGGAGCTCACGTGCTTGGTTTTCTTCTGACAAAGAACGATGAGATCGAGTTCAACATGTGGTTGGCTTTGAAATTGGTATGTGGTTTGTTCAATCCCATTACCTTGGTCTCGCCTTACAATATGAATATCAAGTTGAGCATTGTTGTTGGGCCAACCACCGAATGTATGAGTCTTGAGACTCTGAAGCCAGGATTTACATTGCAACTGCCACTGCAGAGGGTTTGTTGGTGGCTTGAAAGGACCAGCCGTTGGTACAAACTCCCGATCAATTCGAGTGTTTCGCTCATCAGCAGGTACATCGGTTAAGACCTTGAGTTGCTTTGGTACAAAACGTTTTCTTGCTGCTGTATCAATAAGACGGTTACCCATGCCGAGATGGGTGTCAAGCCAACGAATGGTCGGCACTTGGAGATCCTGCGTATCGGCATGTCCACCAGATGTGATGGTTATGCCAAAAAGATCTGTATGTTTGCCAAGTGTGTAAAGTCGCCTGAGCTGAGCTTGTGTTCGCATCACTCCTCCAAGTGGAAAGATACGATCGGTATCGGTGTTGGCTAACAGTAATGGTCGGGGGTAGATGAGAGCCGCTAATTGCGGGTAATCCCATCGAAATGTATTGACAATAAACATGCAGTCACAGTGGCCACTCACACACCCCTCTACGACATGGTCATAGAGATCGGTTATGCCGGCCACTGGTACAGCTGTTTTGATGCGCTCGTCAAGAGCTGCCACCCACCAACTTCCAGCACCACCACCGCTACGACCAGTCACGCCAATGCGATGGGGATCAACTTCTGGTCGAGTGATGAGGTAATCAATACCTCGAATGGCATTGAGGGCCTCAACTCCTGCCGGTGTATACCCACGGGATGGCCACCACCATCGATCTTTTCGGTACGTTCCATGATGGACACCTTCGATTTCACCAAGTTGAAGTGTGTCCAATACGAGTACGATATACCCATGTTCAGCCAGCCAGGCACCATGATGTTGATAGTGGACTTTGTTCCCAAGGCTTATGCCGTCTTCCATAACTCGACCATGTCCACAGAGATAGAGCACAGCAGGTGATGGGCGCTCTGGAGACGCGTCTCTTGGAATATAGAGATTGGCTGTGACATAGAGTCCTGGTTCAGATTGAAAGTGCAATTTTTCGACAATACATCCAGAGGAGTCTGGTCCTCTAAACTCTAGCCTTCCTGTCACCTGAGGCTTCAATTCGTGTACACGTGCTGTAGGAATATGACCATCCTGATCAAGCCTCCCATCCAGCCCGAACATTGTGAAAAGACGGCGTCGTTTCATTGCCTGTGCATGCTCCCATTCTTCGACGTTGTTGATTGCCGTGAGAGATTGTTGTTGGAGTCGCATTGTTTCATGCTTGAAGAAAGACGCGAGTTGATGATCAGCGTGCGTGGTTTGAGTTTGTGTCGGTGTGACAGCACGGAGATTCCCAGCGTCAACGAGCACTGCAACAAAAAGAAAGGTTGCAATGCACTGGCAATGTTTTTGTGTGATCATGGTAAACATACTCCAGGGCCTATCAGGTCTTTTCTTGATGCTCTTGACTGGGTGGT
>JBDOMS010000490.1:0-2804 GCA_039831735.1 Pirellulales bacterium | reverse complement strand
TTTCCCACTCGGATCATAAATCGGTGACTCATCCGCATATAACAGTCCTGAAGCATCACGGTTCAATACCACAGAACCATTCGACTCAATCGGAGCAAGAATTTCTACATTGAAGGATGCTACGGACGTATTTGAATCAAGATCACTTGCAATCACATTGATTGTGAAACTTCCGCTTTGTCCTGCAATAGGAGTAATGGTCAGTGTAGAACCAACAAGCTCAACATCTGCTGGCGGGACAGCCCCAGAATAATCGGTGACTGTGAAGTCAAGAGTGACATCTCCATCTGAATCTGTTGCGATGACGTCGACGTTCTTCGCCCCAGAAACTCCTATTATAAGGCTCTCCAATGGCGTGATCACAGGACTTTCTCCAAGCACACTTGAAATGGCAGCTGCCGCATTGATCCGTCCACCGGTGACTGTCTTTCCAGAAAGACTCGCTACGGGATCAACAGTACTGCGAATCGCATGACCTACGTCGATGACAGAGAGACCCGGGCTTGCAGCATGCATGAGTGCAACTACACCAGCAACATGCGGAGCTGCCATGGACGTTCCACTGTATGATCCATACGAATTACCAGGCAATGTTGAATAGATCGATACGCCCGGTGCTCCAACATCGACTGTCGTCACACCATAGTTTGAGAAGCCAGCAAGATTGTCGTAACGGTTGAGAGCTGCCACGGAAAGAACATTTGGCAGATCATAGTTTGCAGGATAGCTTCCAGACACATCATTGTTGGAGCTATTATTTCCTGCTGCAGCAACAAACATGATCCCATGCTGATTTGCCTCCTGAATGGCTTGATACAGTGTTGTGGAATAACCACCACCGCCCCAGCTATTATTCGTTGCTACCACATTGATTCCAAAATCTCGCTTGAGCATGGTGGCATAATTCACTGCTGCAACTGCATCACTTGTCCATCCATACCCATCGTCACCTAAGAACCGAAGTGGCAATAACGAGACTTGCCAGTTGACGCCAACGATACCATTACCGTTATTCCCAACAGCGCCAATCGTCCCAGCCACATGCGTTCCATGACCGTTCCCATCATTGGGAGTGTTGTCATCATCATGGAAATCCCATCCATGCACATCATCAATGAATCCGTTGCCATCATCATCGATACCATTTCCTGCTATTTCACCAGGATTTTGCCATATATTGGCTGCAAGATCTGGATGTGTGATATCGATACCAGAATCTATCACTCCTACGACAACATCCTGTGAACCGGTCGTAATATCCCACGCCTCGATTGCATCAATATCAGCATCAACGGTCCCTCCATACTGACCATAATTATGCAGTCCATACAGTTGATTCATTGATGAATCATTTGGAGTCACTTGCACATGGATTGGAAGATCTGGTTCTACGACATATCGTGAAGTTTGAGATCGCGCCCAATCCACAACAGCTGACGGATCAACCCCAGGTGTAGACAACCGAAAAAAGGATGAACCAATTGGACGGGCCTGCCATCCTTGCTGACCACCAAAGTTGTCTTGAACGGCCAATGCACACTGTCCTGCTATCCTTTCATGTGCTATTTCCCGGATGATCCACTTTTCACTTGTGAGTTCTCCACGAGCAACTGCTTCCATAGCAGCACTAGAAAAATGTTCAGCAAGTGGTGTAACAGATAGAGCAAGACGCTGTTCTAACGTTTCAAAACGAAACACTGTCTTGCATCGGCGACGTTTTTGATGTCGCCTGTGCTGAGGGGGCTTTCTCATATTTGGCCTCTGTACCAGCGGTGATCCGCTTTTTGATACATTGCCCCTGGCAGCTAAAAGGATATGAATCCTAGAAAGAAAGTCAATGAAGCAAGAACTCGTAGCCCTATACTCTGCGTCCCAGTAAGAATTGTTGCATCAGACCAATCGGACAGTTTATTTGATGAGAATAGTCCCTCAAATATTAGCAAGGGCCTTTCGGGTGACGAGCCGCTCGAATCGGGAGCAGACACCCAGTGTGTTGCTTACCCAATGCGTGGCCGGCAAGAACGGCACGTCACCAGAAAGGCCCTCATAAATTTTGAAATAGCTCAGGAAAAGGTTCCTGGATCACTCACTGTGGGAACAATTGCTGGAGAGGACATGATTTCTCCCCCTCCGCAGCATGGAGCAGGATTACTGCATGGTTCGCACGATGGAGTTCCACATGGCGCACAAGCCGGTGCTCCACAGGCAGGCGTTGTTGGCATTGGTGGATGCTGACGACGATTAAGGCACCCATCATTTCGAAACTCCATGAACGACGGACGACCGGCAGTAGGTCCAAAACAACTACAGCCAGAAAAAGCACTAAGGCAAACCAATCCAACTATCAGCAGTGGCATGCGAGACATAACTGTTTCTCCTCCGCAGTGAGAATAAAAGTCTCACCGTGAAATCTAGTTTCTGTGCGTTTCCGAAACGACACCGTTTCACTCTAACCCATGAACCCATGCGCGGTCGGATCTCACCAGTCAACTGAGGGAATACGCAATGATCTTACGAGTATTCAGATCACCTGTAACGAACATAACGATTACACGCACAGCAAGTACTTTTTGACCGAATTATGCCTACATCGAAACAACCTATCATCGAAAAACTGGTGCTAGATTTGAAAATCGATATGTTTTTTTGATGGCTATACGACGGGTAAAAGGGGTTCATACACGATGCACTTAAAGCATCAAAAAAAGTGGGGTGATGTATGCAAGTTGCTGCTTTCTGGCAACAAAGCCATTCATGCATGCCTTTTCCTTTTGCTTTACCAGTCCTGGGTTGTTCCACCACAC
>JBDOMS010000383.1:0-2808 GCA_039831735.1 Pirellulales bacterium | reverse complement strand
ATGCCAATGCTTGATGACGCTGCTGCGATTGACCGGCACTTCAGGGAGTATCTTGATGATGACATACTCTCCGATCTCCCAACGACCATTCGTTTAGCATTTCAGGCTGCAAGGGCAGGCACATTGGCACCACTTGCTGCCCAAGCCATTCGAGCGATGACGCTTGCTCAGGCTCATCGATTCATTGCTGGGACAACACCAGAAGAAGCTGCGCAGTCTGCTCTGCGAGAGAGACAACTCCATCGTGCATTCACGCTAGATTTTCTTGGAGAAGCTGTCACAAGTGACAGTGAGGCAGACTCGTACGCGTCTGCCTACTTGAAATTGATCGATGAACTGCCTCAAAAAGCTATTCATTGGGGATACGATCCTCTTATCGATAATGGCCCTGATGGCTTCCTACCACGAGTCAACCTTTCCCTCAAACTTTCAGCCTTGGACAGTCAGTTCGATGCCATTGATCAACAAGGGACAAGTGAAAGAGTACTGTCTCGCCTTCGTCCCATTTGGCGAGCTGCTCGTGATGCTGGAGCACAAATACATATTGATATGGAAAGCTATGCAACAAAAGATCTTGCTCTTTCAATATTCAAAAAGATTGCAATGGAGAAGGAATTTCGTGACTGGCCTCACTGTGGTATTGTCATTCAATGCTATCTTCGAGATGCCCCCCGCGATCTTATCTCTTTAGCCACATGGGCGGAACAAAGAACGACGCCAGTATGGGTGCGTCTTGTGAAGGGAGCCTACTGGGATTTTGAAACCATCCATTCCCAGTCCGCGGGTTGGCCTCCTCCTGTCTGGCAAAACAAATGGGAAACGGACAGTTGCTTTGAGAAATGCACAACCTTCACACTCGAACAAAACACGTGGCTCAGACCTGCAATCGGTAGTCACAACATTCGATCACTTGCGCATGCCATGGCCGTCTCAGAACACCTTGCATTGGATAAAAACTTTGCAGAAATGCAAATGCTGTATGGAATGGGTGACGCAGAAAAAAAAGCTGTCACTCAAGCTGGCTGGCGAATGCGTGTATACATGCCCTATGGCCAACTTGTACCAGGAATGGCTTACCTTGTTCGACGTCTATTGGAAAACTCTTCCAATGATTCATTTTTACGAACCGAACACACGAAGCACGTGACTGCTGAACAACTTCTTGAAGTACCGATACCATCAGATTCTTCCAAAAAGGAGACACCGATAATGCAGAAAATCGATGCACCTCTCCCCAAAAGGCCCTTTGAGAATCAACCACTCACAGACTTTTCAATCGAGAAGAATCGCCTCGATATGCAGCAAGCAATTGATCGGCTTCGAGCGTGTTTTGATTCTGAACCAAGAATAACCGTTCCTCTGGTGTTCAATGGAAAAAAAAGAAAAACAACTGATAGATTCGAACGGCGAGATCCTTCATGTCATCGGCGAATCATTGCCGATGTATGTGCTGGCTCACCTGCTGACGCCACACAGGCTATCGATGTTGTTGCAGCAGGGGCATCAGCATGGCAGGCCATCGGAACTACACGCAGAGTTTCAATTCTGCGCAAGGCAGCGTCAATCATCAAAGAACGGCGATTTGAACTGGCGGCGCTTCAAGTCTTCGAGGTTGGCAAATCGTGGCGTGAGTCTGATGCTGATGTAGCCGAAGCTATTGATTTTTGTAATTACTACGCTGACTGTGCACTGGATCTCTCAGTTCCTCGAAATGTGCATGTATCTGGTGAAGAAAACACAACAATATTCCGACCTCGAGGTGTTGCGGTCGTCATCGCTCCTTGGAATTTTCCACTAGCGATTCTTGCAGGCATGTCCGCAGCAACTCTCGTCACAGGCAATACCGTTGTGCTCAAACCAGCAGAACAGTCATCATTAGTTGGTCTTCGATGGTACGAAATCCTGTTGGAAGCAGGTGTTCATTCAGATGCAATAAGTTTTCTACCTGCCCGAGGAGAGGTTGTTGGACCAACACTTGTAACACATCCAAAAGTTGATCTTCTTGCATTTACAGGATCACGTTCCGTTGGGCTTTCCATTAATCAACTTGCCGCAGAAAACCCTGGGCAATCCATCAAGAAAGTAATTGCTGAACTTGGAGGGAAAAATGCGATCATTATTGATGATGATGCTGATCTTGATGAAGCCGTGCTTGGAACTGTTGCAAGCGCCTTTGGCTTTCAAGGACAGAAATGCTCTGCCTGCTCACGAGTCATTGTATTAGAGCGTGTTTATGAAGTTTTTGTGGAACGTCTATCTCAGGCCGTGAAGAGCCTTCGTATCGGTGCTGCCGACGATCCTTCCTCGCGGATTGGTCCGCTTGTCGATGCAGCAGCGCGTGATAAAGTCTATGCTTTTATAGAAAAGGGAAGACAAACGTCAGATGAAATCGTATCAGTTGACCCGGGCCCACTGTCTGATACGGGATGGTTTGTTGGCCCGCACGTTTTCACTGATGTCGACCCGGCTTCTCCATTAGCACAGGAAGAAATATTTGGACCTGTTTTAGCCATTCTACGTGCTACAAGTTTTGAGCATGCCATTCAACTCACCAATGACACACCGTATGCGCTGACAGCGGGAGTGTTTTCTAGGAGTCCAAAACATCTTGTTCAAGCACGTAATGCAATTCAAGCAGGCAATGTTTATCTCAATCGGGGATGTACAGGAGCACTTGTGAACCGTCAGCCCTTTGGCGGATACAAACTTTCTGGGATTGGAAGCAAAACGGGAAGCCCTGACTATTTGTATCAGTTTGTCGTACCGCAGACGATTACAGAGAACACCATGCGACGTGGCTTTGCCCCT
>JBDOMS010000685.1:0-2810 GCA_039831735.1 Pirellulales bacterium | reverse complement strand
AATTCTGGTTCAGGGATTGGATGACGCTTTGGGTCAACGAGGTCGCAATGTCCGGAATTTATTTATCTGTTGTGCTGGTAGTAGTAGCTGCTGCCCTGGCTGTACGGCTTGCCTTCGCTTCGCGTCACGAAGATTAATGCGTTCGGTTATCAATCTTGTTCCTGATTCTTCTTGACATCTCTAGCCACCTATTCAATAGCGCCCTCTGCGGCCAGCACGAACATGGCTTAGTTTGTATTTGTGGCAACAACACCAAGCACTTCTCAGCACCGGTCATTCCTTAGCCATATCGATAACAGCAACGACTGGTATATGGTCGGACAACAATTCGGTCGTCGTATCACGAAGAATCCCAGCAGACAAAACGCTTTCCTGCAGATTCGGTGACACGAAAATAAAATCGATTCGTCGATCTGGCCCATGGTCTTTATCATCAATCAGTTGTGTTGGAAACGTTCCGACGTATGGGCTATCTGCAGATCGCTGACTGGCAACGACATCAATGAAGCCGTGCCCCAAAACAGCCTCAATCGCCCCATAGTCAATTGCACCATGATTGAGATTACGAGCCGACGACTTTGTTGCATCGAGTTGCTCAAAGAAAGAAATCAGCTTTCTGTCTTTTTCGTATTGGTATTCGTCTTCTGGTGAAAAAGCATTGAAGTCACCTGCCAAGAGAACACGAGGGCTCGCACCGGGAAGACTCATGATGTCCTGCTTGAGCAAGCCTGCTTCCTCAATGCGTTTCTTATAGTTTGATGGATGGAAATGAACCACATAAAACCAGATATCCCGAATCTGACATCGCAGGAGTCCATGGTGAAACCCTTCCTGGATTCGACGCACATGTGAAATTGGATATCGTGATGTAATGCCTGTCGGAAATCCTCCCTTTTTGAGAATTTCTGAGTACGAGTGCCCCCACGATGCTGCATCTTCTGCAAGATCGTTCGCTGAAAAGCCATTGAGCTCCTGCAGAGAAACAACGTCAGGAGATTGCCGGCCCATCCACTGCTTCCACTCACCGTGACGGGGCTCAGGTTTTTTCGTAAATCCGTACCAGACATTGTGCGTTATGACTTTCAGCACCTGCGATTGCTCTGCCTGCCCCAACACCTCCTTTGAACTCATGGCAGAGAAGATGACACCAGCGGTGACCAAAGTCAGACATGTACGCAAAGACAATGACATAACACTCCGGCGCCTCAATGTGTCGCATTGCGAGAGCTACAATCTTATTCTATCGCAGCAGCGAGTCAGCCCTACACCGCATGTCATTCCAATATCAGGAACCTGCAACGCATACACTCACTACACCCGTACCAAATTAGTCAACAACGATAATCTTGCCGAACATTTCTGGCTGAATCCAGCCTTGATAGAAAAGCTCATCGGGAGCATCGACGGGAACCACCCATTCGTATTCACCGCTGGTCTCACCATTTGGTGAAAAACCATTCCGGTAGCCGCTTGCATAATCAAACCCATTCCCGGTTGTCTGCAACCAAATTGGATCACTTGGAGCGTTGACGTTCACTGTATATGTTTGCCCTCGACGCATGACGATAGTCGGATTCCGAACACCGTTGATCTCATATGCACCAGCAACTGCAACAATATTGACATTCTTTGAGACTTCACGACCAGAGATATCAAGAACTCGCGGTGACTCATTCTGCAATGAGTTGAATATGCCATTAATCCTAAAGGCATTATCGGTAATTAAACGATGTGTCGGCCCATCGTCCTGCGATGTCGAATGTCGCAGCAATAAGGCATTTCCTTCATCACTCGATTCAACGCCTGTAACATCGCTCCCTAGAAATGCCTGTGGCACGTGCTGCTGGTTGTACGTGACCGGCTGTGCGTTTACGTAGAGACTTTCAGAGGCATCCTTCGCCAAGACCGTCGATCCCAGGCTTGAAATAACTTCCAAAACCGTCACTTCGACTTGATGCGTTGCAAAGGCATTATCACCGACAGTAGCCAAGTCATCATCTGCTCCTCCGGTTTCGACTTGAATGGAAAGCGTTGTTGAGCCACTTTCACCAGCAGACGGGACGAAAGAAATGACTGACGGTACGTCAGGGGAGCTGTAGACAACTGTGGGGTTTGGAACAAGACCCGGGTTACTACTCGTAGCGACTACTCGAGCAAAACCGCCATTGAGCGGCTGGCCCTGAAGACCAACAGCAGGCACACTATACGATACAACTGAGCCGGATTGATTCTGATGGACCGCCATGTTGGTTAGCGGGCCAACTGTCTGGCTCGGCTCACCTGTGATCGTAATCGTTTGTTGTGTTTCAGCACCAAGGTCGTCAATCAAAGTTACTGTGAACGAGTCGTCACCATCAAACAAAGGGCCTGCGTGGTAATACCATTGCCACCCACCATTGCCGGCAGGCAAGACTGATGCATCACCTTTCGCTCCATCGACAGCTACAGACAAAACTCCCTGCTGCAGCCCATCTGTATCAGAACAAGCAAGAAAGCCGTATGCCGCTCGCCCAACATTCAGCACACCGGACGTATCGCCTTCAAAAACACTTGGACTGTCCTGCGTAATACGAACACGAACAACTTCAGCTTCGTTTGAAAACGATGCCGTGTAATTTGAAGCGTAGAGTTTCATGCCGAGGTCCCAAGAATATACGTAAGGGGCATTCCCGAAAAATCCATTTATCGTTCCGGCCGAATACCCTTCTTGCATAGTCATGGCCGTCGGAAACAGAGGCATCGGATATTCTCCAATGAGAACCGGCTGAAATGGATTCTGAATACTAATTCCTGAAATAACACGGCATCGT
>JBDOMS010000532.1:0-2813 GCA_039831735.1 Pirellulales bacterium | reverse complement strand
AATGGGAACTCTGTTGCATACAAACTCGATTGACCGCTGAATCATCTCTCGACGAAGCTGATAACTGAGGCTTGGAGCCTCCCCCGACGTACCTAATATAAAGATACTGTTGACGCCAGCATCCAACACATGATCAATGAGTCGCTCTAATCCTTGTACGTCAAGCACATCACGATCGGAGAGTGGCGTGATGAGAGGAGTTACAATGCCATTGATTTTCTGGGGACGAGCGTCACTCATTTCATTTCAACCGTTTCGGGTGTGCTGAACAAAATATGATGGATTATCGAGATAAAAAGACCACCGTAGCGTGTTGGCAATGTGAAACGTGGGCGGGCGAGTGTACCACCATACGTTTCACCACGGATAAAACACCTTCGATCAAGAAACGTACTGATGCGTAGAGTTTAAGAAGGGTTGGTTCTTTACGGGAAGTGTAACTGGTATGATAAAGCTGCCGCTTGAGGGAGATATTCCCTCGAGGAGCAGCCTGTTCATTGTATGAAGATAGTCTCAATGCATTACACAGTGGGGATATGATATGGTTGGCTGGAAAGAATTTTCTGGGATCTGGGTTCTAGTGATCTCTTGCATGCTTGGTGAATGGAGGCAGGCAGGGGGCCAGCCTCCAAATATTGTGATGATTTTCTGTGATGATCTCACAAACCAGGCGATCAGCTGTTACGGACATTCGCTCAAACTGTTGGAAACACCTCATATTGATCGCCTTGCGCAGGAGGGCATGTTATTTCGTCGGTGTTTGGTTCCAAATTCGATCTGTGGGCCAAGTCGTGCCGCCATTCTGACTGGAAAATATGCTCATGTAAATGGTTTTGTGAGAAATGGAAATAAGTTCGACGGCTCACAACCGACGTTTCCAAAAATGATGCAGGCTACAGGTTACCAGACTGCAATGATAGGAAAGTGGCATTTGGCAACAGACCCAACGGGCTTCGATCATTGGCATATCCTTCCTGGACAGGGGGCATACTACAACCCAGCCATGATCAGAGATGGTGAGAATGTGAAACATGTTGGGTATACAACAGATTTGATCTCAAAATTTTCAATCGACTGGCTCAAAGGCCGAGATCAAAGCAAGCCATTTTTGTTGATGTCTCAACATAAAGCGCCACACCGAAATTGGGCTCCAGCCACTCGTCACTTGGGATGGAACAACGATCAAGACTTTCCGGAGCCACCAACGTTGTTTGATGACTATAGTGGACGCGGAAAACCAGAACGCGAACAGGAAATGACGCTTGCCCATTCATTTCAGCCAAAAGATGTCAAGCTTAGCACAGAACGGGGACTTACCGCGGAACAACAAACAGCATGGGATCAATACTACGGGCCACGCAACGAAGCGTTCCTTGAGAAAAATTTATCTGGAAAGGATCTTATCCGTTGGCGATATCAGCGATACATGCATGACTATCTTGCCTGCGTCAAGGCTGTCGATGAGGCTGTTGGAGAAATGCTGGCATATTTAGATGAGGCCGGACTTACCGACAATACTCTGGTTGTTTTTTCTTCAGACCAAGGCTTTTATCTTGGAGAGCACGGATGGTTTGATAAAAGGTGGATTTATGAAGAATCTGTTACAACACCTCTTATTGTTCGGTGGCCCAATAAAGCGAAAGCAGGATCAGAGTCCACCGAACTTGTTTCCATTCTTGATTTTCCAGAGACATTTCTTGATGCAGCGGACCTTCCTGTGCCAGAGGACATGCATGGACGAAGTCTGACACCACTTTTGTCAGGACGAGTCCCACCAGACTGGCGGAAAAGTTTTTATTATCACTACTACGAGCACCCAGGAGCACATAATGTTGCCCGACATTATGGGGTGGTCACAGACCGCTATAAACTTTTCCATTTCTATGAACCGGAGTTTGATTCATGGCGACTGATTGATAGAAAAAATGATCCTCATGAACTGAATAATGCCTACGACAGTCCGGAACTTGCAAATGTGAGAAAAACACTGCACAAAGAACTTGATCGACTTCGTACAGAGTTGAATGTCCCATTGGAAGATCCTGCTTCAAGCTTCAAGTCTCCGCGCGACTCACGTCGAAAGAAACCAGTTTCTGCGGGGGCTGGTGTATGAAATCAGCATCGATGTATGTATTGAGTGCTCTTGTGGCGCTATGGCCTGTCGTATCGTCTTCTCGCGCATATTCAGATGCGCCGGTAACGGATGAGGAGCTTTCTAAAGAGAGCTTCATGCTTCCAGTATCCGAGGCGAATCTACCCGGTGAAGGTGCGCTTCGGCGTTATCCTGGATACGTTAATGGCTGGCAGAACCGCCGCTTTCAGTGGGCACTCGAAAAGCAGCAGTCTCAGAATGCCGTTGTCTTTCTTGGAGACTCTATCACCCAAGGTTGGAGAGATGATTTTGGTGGGCATTTTGATGGTATGAAATCTGCAAATCGTGGTATCAGTGGTGATACGACCCGTGGAATGCTTATTCGGCTTCAGGAGGATGTGCTCTCGCTTCATCCTTCAGCAGTCGTCATCCTCGCCGGTACCAATGATATTGAAGTTGGCATTGATGTCGGTGCGATCGTTCGGAATCTTACAAAAATCATTGATGAGATAAAACGCCACGATGCGAAGCAAGGCTGTCGAACGCCGATCATTTTGTGTCGCGTATTTCCGAGTTCAGTCGAAAAAAAAAGACCTGCAGAAACAATCATGCAACTGAACCAGCGCATTGAAGACCAGATGCGTGGCGATTCTCAGGTTATTCTGCTTGATACATGGAGTCTCTTTGCGGATCCGTCCGGTGACGCTCGTGCCGAGTATTA
>JBDOMS010000614.1:0-2813 GCA_039831735.1 Pirellulales bacterium | reverse complement strand
ATACGAAGGAACGAGCTATGAATATCCAGCACGTCGGCTTATAAGCGAAACACCTCTCCCTGCACGGGGACGCACTCGTGAGGAAGTACAAATTGGCAGGAGAAGTGGTCGACAGTATGGAACGACAAAAGTGTGGATCTTATTTGAATTCGCTCCTTTCCACGCTGGTGGTTGGGCTGGTGTGCTTGGCACGAACGTCACGGATCCAAATGATCCCAACGACGGTCAGTCGTGGGATGCTCCCGACGGTGCTCGGAACTTCTTGTACCTTGACGGACATGTTGAAAATCTTTAGCCAATTACTTTGATCTCTTTAGAGGAGCCAGTTCTTAATGCATGCTCGCTTGGAAAAAAATATCTCGAAGAAAAGCTTCACGTCTCTGCTCTTACCGTGGGGCGGTGGACTTTGTATTTTTTGTCTTCTCTCTGTTGGGCTTGCATGGTGGGCAGGCTTTTTCAGCACAGGAACAGATCCTCGAGTTCAAGAGATCCTTGCCTTGCAGCAAGAAGCTCAGAACCAATTCCTGTCTCAGGGTGGACCAAGCAATGTTTCAGAGGCGGTTGCCGCTATTACGACCATGGGCACTATTTTCCAAAAGTCACGAAATCTCCCTCCCTCGCTGCGTGGGGAAGTGGCTAAACGTAGTGGGAGCATGTTTCAGTCTATGATGAGGGCACAGATAAATGCCTATTTTGATGCCCCTCCCAAACAACGACTGAAAGAACTTGATCGACAAATAAAGCAAGAAGAAATGATGATGACTGCCTTCAAGACGGCATCAGCGATAGGTGGTTTTTTCAAAAACGAGAAGGGCTCGAATAACTCATCCGCTCAATCCAATGCGGATAACAACACCCCTCGAAACGGTGACGGGGGGAAGCCAACCGGACCGCCAAGTAATCGTTCACCTGATGGGAAAAACGACTGGCTGAAGCGGATTATTGACAGGACGACTCCCGAAGAACGTGCTCGCTATGTCGAGCACCGGAGGGCAAAGGAAGTACGTCGTGTCGAACTTGGACTTTCAGCAAGCCCATGGGGGAAATGACTTTCCACGGACGGAAGGAATAACAATGACGGACACGTTAGGCCTCCTTGAAGAGTCAAGGAACCTCGCACATCACCTTGGTTATGAGATATGCGAAGAACCACTTGGAGAGCTACCAGGGGGCTCCTGCCATGTTGCTGGCCGTGCTCGAATTATGCTCAATATTGCTCACGCGCCGGCAGAGCAATTAGATGTTCTCATTGGTGCCCTCGCACGTGATATCCGCACACAGAACGAAACGAAAAGCCATCTTTTGGAACAACGTTTTGCTCAGGTTGCGCGATACAGCTGATTGGAGTAGATATAGTCTTCGACTGCTTGAGGGACGTAGTATCGAATGCTCTTCCCCAAAGCCATAGCATCTCGGATGGCTGTTGATCGAATGCCTATACCTGGCAATTGAACAACTGACTTCTTCGTCAAATCAAGTTGTCTTGTGCCGAAAAGCTTCATAAGTCTGTCGTTTGAAAAGATGTTTTCACAATTATCTATTCCTGTGCGAAGCATGGCAACTGGCGTGGAAAGATCAAGAATCTTTTCAGGCTCACGCCAGTTCGGGAGATCGCTGATCATGTCAGGGCCGAGTAGAAGAAGTAGTTGGTCATCAGGATACTTCTCAATGAGGTAGACAAGGCTTTCTGCAGTATAACTCACTCCACTTTTATCTATCTCATATGAAGAAACTGTGAATCGCTGATCTTCTTGTGTTGCCAGAAGGAGCATCTGAAATCGATGGTGTGCAGATGTATGCTGAAAATTCTGTTTGTGGGGAGCTATTGATGCCGGCATAAACAGAACCCTATCGAGGCTCAATTGTTCACAACAACAACCGGCAGCAATTAGATGACCAACATGTACCGGATCAAAAGTACCGCCGAAAATACCGATTTTCATGGTCTCTCACAAACCTTGCACTTTCCTATGTGGGCGGAGAACGCTCTACTGAAACAATGTGCTCTGCATCCCATCAGCATTCGAACCAGCCGCAACTCTTTGCCACAGCCCCAGTTTGGGTTGAAGATGACGCCCGTCAAGGCGTTATTGCTACTGTTGTACTTCCTGAAGGGGTGGATAAGCCATTGGACTATTTTGTCCCGGAGAATCTTGCTCCAGATGTTGAACCAGGAAGGAGGTTACGTGTACCTCTTGGTCGTGGTAATCGTGAAACTCTGGCGTACTGTGTCGCTGTCCGAAACAGTGAACTTCCTCAGAAACCACTCAAAAGCATTATCTCAGTCGAAGATAGTAACACACTCCTTTCTCCAAGAATGCTTGAACTCACAAAATGGATGTCTGGCCGATGGATGGCTCGCTGGGGTGAAGTACTTGAAGCCGTCTTGCCCGCGGGAGTTCGTTCAAAAAGAATCCTGCGCAGCTCTCCACTACTTGTTCCAACTGGTATCACCCCTGCAAGGAAGTTGACTCCAACCCAGTCTAAGGTGCTTGCAATTGCAACAACTCCGGCAACAGCAAAAAACCTTGCGAAGACAGCTTGCGTGAGTCGCGCAGTGGTAAATCGACTTGTAAAAATCGGTCTTCTTCAAGAGGTTCCGACACACGCATCAGGACATACATCACATACATCGTCTAAACGAAAACGTATTCGTCATGATCGCCCTGAGTCCCTTTCTCCAGCACAGCGCACAGCGCTTGATGCAATCCTGAAACCCCTGAGAAAGCACCTGCATGAGACCATTGTACTTTTTGGTGTCACTGGTAGCGGGAGGACAGAAGTCTATGTGCAAGCCGTTGAAGAAACAATTG
>JBDOMS010000083.1:0-12510 GCA_039831735.1 Pirellulales bacterium | reverse complement strand
AATACCAATCCACACAACAAAAACAACGAGGGGAATCAAGGCCGCAGCTTCATGCCATCGAATATCACATTGGCCAGAAACGTGAGGAGCGTCATGTCTCTTTTGGTGATCGTTGCTCTCTCTCGGAGGCTGACGCAATGGACCAAAAAAGACACGCTCGACGGCCCAAAGCATGTACCATGCCCCCAGGACCACACCAAATACTGCTGATACAGCCATTATCAAATATGGCTGAAACAGTGAGTCAGCCACGCCCGTCCACGCACGCTGAAATGAGCCTGCGAGAATCATAAATTCACCAACAAAACCATTGAGGCCAGGAAGTCCAATACTCGAAAACGTAAAGAGCAGAAAAAATACTGTCAGCCATGGTGCTTTTGTTGCGATGCCACCAAGGTTGGGAATACTTCGAGTATGGAATCGTTCGTAGATCATTCCAACCAAAGCAAACAATCCAGCCGAAGAAAGACCATGATTTATAAGTTGCAGATTTGCTCCTTCAACTGCGACAGGTTCGAGTGCAAAAAGGCCAAGAACGATATACCCCATATGACTTACAGACGAATATGCGATGAGTCGCTTGAGGTCAGTTTGAGCAAGGGCAACAAGTGCGCCATACAGAATCCCAAAGACACCTAACCCAACAAGCCAGGGTGCTGCTGCCGCTGAAGCATCAGGTAGCATGGGAAGAGAGAATCGAAGAAATCCATAAATTCCAATCTTGAGCAAGACTCCTGCAAGATCAACACTTCCTCCGGTTGGGGCTTCCACGTGAGCAAGTGGCAACCAGGTATGAAAAGGGACGATGGGTACCTTCACGGCGAAGCCCGCAAAAAGTGATAAGAACACAATCCACTGCAGCCATCCACCTTCAGCTGTCATTGGAAGAGGGTGAGACTGAAGTCCTGCAGTCAGCCCCGCAATATTAAAAGTGATTGTGCCTGTCTGGGACGCATGCCAAAGAACAATGGTGAGCAAACCAAGAAACGAAAGAACACTCCCCGTCAGTGTGTAGATGAAGAATTTAATGGCTGCTTTTCGCCGTTCTTCATGGCCCCAGATTCCGATAAGAAAAAAAAGTGGCACGAGAGTAAATTCAAAAAATACATAAAAAAGAATAATGTCCTGAGCAGCAAAGACGCCTAGCATCGCGGACTCAAGTAAAAGCAGTAAGACGTAGAAGCCAACAGATTTTTCTTTGATAGCATCCCAGCTGACGAGAACAGCTGTCAGTGAAAGCAGGGCAGAGAGAGCAAAAAGCCAAATTGAGAGCCCATCGAGACCAAGGGATAGACGGATATCAAACATACCGTCCACGAGCCATGGTATTTCAACACGCGCGAAGGAATCTGTACGGGCAGTAGACGGCTCAAGAAACCGAAACACTAACCAACCAGTTGCAACGAGTGTGACCACAGCAGTGATTGCTGCGCTCTGGCGAACGGCGCGATATCCTCGACTTCCCATGAGCCAAGCTACAACAGATCCAGCCAGTGGCAAGAGAATGACCAGCAGAAGATGAGTGGCAGGAGTCAAAATATTCATAATAAAAAAGGAGCAAAAAAGAAATGTTTCAACTTCGAAGTTGCCAAGCAAGAGCGACAACAATCGCAAGTACTCCAACCACTCCTGCAAGTGCGTAACGTTGCAAAAGACCAGATTGGAACTGTCGCACGAATGAAGCACCAACAAGTGGAATCCGAGCCACCATATGGACAAGACCGTCAATGATTCGGTTATCAAAAAATGCAGAAAGCAAAGACAGGATTTTTAGTGAGCGAACAACCAGAACGTCATAGATCTCATCAAAGAAGAACTTTCTGGCGAATAAAATCTGGATTGGGCCGAGAAATCGTTCAATCTGCGGGCCGTCACTCCGACGACCAAAATGCCCGTAGGCAGCTAGGGAAAGCCCTATGAATGCAGCAACAGAGCCCTGAATTGCAAGATTCCAATGAAAGACAGGTTTCGTTGCAGTCGCCACGATTGCCGGTGCGGTAAAAGACGGGGTTGCACTCAAAAAGTCAGACAACGCATGCGTGCTAAAGAGAAACCAGCCACTTATAGCAGATGCAATTGCAAGCAGGATAAGTGGTGCCGTCATGACTGCAGGAGATTCATGGGCATGATCACCTGCCTCTTCCGGTACTCGAGTCGGACCAGTGAACGTCATGAATACAGCGCGAAAAGTATAGAAGGCAGTCAGGCCAGCAGTGAAAAGAGCCATCCAGAACAAAGTACGGTAAGTCACTGGGTGATCAAGCACCAATCCTTGAGGGGGTTTATGGTTTGGAAAAAGATTTGATTTATCAGGAGTAAAATGAACGCTTGATAATACCTGAGTCGGAGAATGTTTAGATTGGCTTGCATGATGAAATACGTTGTGATGAGGACGAAAGGCATGATCAGTGTCACCATGATCGACGTGATGGGCATTGGGCCAGCCTCGCGAGTGAAGACTTGCCAATATTTCATCCTTGCTAAAAAAACCTGAAAATGGTGCGATGCCAGCAAGCGCCAGTGCTCCAATGAGAAATGTGGTTGCCGTGATGGGCATGATTCGTCGAAGGCCTCCAAAGCGACGCATATCAATGACCCCACCCATAGCATGCATGACGGATCCAGCACCCATAAATAGAAGTGCTTTGAAAAATGCATGTGTAAGGAGATGGAAAATTGCAGCCGTGAAGCCAAGAAGGGTGCCTGTACCAAGACTGGCAAACATATATCCAAGTTGACTTATTGTCGAATAGGCCAAGACACGCTTAAGATCATTTTGAACAGTACCAATGAGAGCTGCGATAAGGGCCGTTGTTGCACCGACAACAGACACCACCGCAAGGGCATCAGGACACACAACAAAAAGAGGACAGCTTCGGGCGATGAGATAAATGCCCGCGGTGACCATTGTTGCAGCATGGATAAGAGCACTCGCTGGCGTAGGACCTTCCATGGCGTCCGGTAGCCAAATATGAAGCGGTAGTTGTGCGCTTTTACCACATGCAGCCAACAGCAGGAGAAGACATATTCCTGTCCCAACAAGGCCGCCTATGTACCCCGAGGCATCCGCAAGACGGGTCTGGCCAAGAATACCAGGCATAATGACACCGTCAGCAGAGAGTGTGTCATGGAAATTCAATGTCCCATATGTCATCCACAGTAGAAAGACTGCAACGGCAAGACCAAAATCACCAACACGGTTGACAAGAAATGCCTTCTTCGCTGCCTTTGCAGCCTCGGGCTTGTGAAACCAAAAACCAATGAGGAGATAACTGCACGCCCCAACTGCTTCCCAGAAAACGTAGACAAGCAGGAAATTGCTTGCAGCCACAAGCATGGACATTGAAAAAACAAATGCTGAAACGAGTGCAAAAAATCTTGGGTAACCAGGGTCATTGTGCATGTAACCAATCGAGTAGATTGCAACGAGCAACCCGACAGATGTAATGATGGTGAGCATGGTCGCCGTAAGAGGGTCAACACGCAGAGCAACTGGAATTGAAAACGGCTGAGCGCCCTCGACTGATGCCCATTGCCATAGGGTGGAAATCATCTCTATTGGTCGAGCGAGACTTCCATGGGTTTCATGACTAACAACCTGAGCTGTACCCATAAGGAGCAGGATGGCACAAACAAGTGCTGCTCCAATAGAAATCACCGCAGGCACATGACTGCGACGACCAAGCACGCCGCCAAACGCAACTGTAAAGATTGCGCCCAGCAAGGGAAGAAGTGGTACAAGAATGAGTAGTAAATCTATCATAACATTATTGGCGGTAGGACTCAGACATGCTCCCGTTGCAGTTGATCTTCTTCGTTCACTTCAGGGAGAACACCAGCCGGCGTAAGCGAAGGAAACTTTTTGGGAAGAGTATCGACAGCAGGCAGTTCTCGATCAACAATGCGATCAAGAGTAGCTTCACGAAGTGATTGCCAGGCAGCAGCATCAAGTCGACCGGTTCGAGAAAAAGCTCCGAGTACAAATACAAGAGCGATAGCTGCCTCACAGGCCGCCACCGTCAAAATGAAAATTACAAGAACCTGACCGCCCCAGTCATCGTGATACCGGCTCCAGGCAACAAGACTTACAGAAATGCCCTGCAACATCATTTCAGCACTCAAGAAAACAACAATCATATTGCGTCGTGTGAGCATGCCGATCAGACCTAAACTAAAAAGCATGGCTCCAACGGTCAGTGTATTTTGTAGCAATGAAATTTCGACCATCAGGGGGCCCGCCTTTCTCGCAGACGAGCCTCTTCACCGCGGGCAACGATGGCAATAGACCCCACAAGAACAATAAGCAATAGAACACCAGCGGCCTCAATAGCAATCAAATGATGACCAAAAAGTTCAGTTCCGATTCGAGCGACGTGATCAGCCTGCAGGACGTTAGATGAAATCATTGACTCATTATCAGATGCTATGGATTCTGTGCTTGTAGACAGCCGTCCTATCGAGAGCGAAAGAATACCAAGCAAAACAGCCCCGGTGATGGTCGATAAAAGGGGCTCATTAGAGACTCGATCGTAGGATGCCATGCCAGATGGCTGAGCGAGCATGAGCACGAAGAGAAACATGACAAGAATTGCTCCGGCGTACACAACAATGGTCGCAACACCAAGGAATTGAGCGCCTAGGACTAAAAGGATGCCCGCCACTCCGGCCAGAGAAAGCCCAAACCATATTGCAGCGTAGACCGGTGACCGAGAGACAATCGTGGCTGCTGCCGATATAACGGCAACAAGAGAAACCAAAAGAAACACGGACTCATTTCCAAGTCCACCAAGACGCCTTCCAGCCAAAACAAAGGTTGCGAGTGCAGCAGTACCTACCAAAGCCCCAAGCCGTCGAGCGAGACGCTCACGATGGCTTCGCCGGCCTCGTGGCAGAAGCAACCACAAACTGCAAGCAGATGCAGTGACTGCAATCGCGAGAAGGACTCCAGTGGATGGTAAGAACATCAGACCGCACCCTCCGATGCCGAGGGCTGACTCTGCTGGTTTTGTTTGAATACCTCCGATTTCATCGGTTCAGCATCCTTTGTCATGTCATACACACTAAGCAGCTTCTCTTTGTCAAAAATCATTTCCTCTCGACTTTTTCCTGTGAGGTCAAGAAGGCTCGTCAGTTCGATCGCGTCCACCGGACAGGCTTCTTCACACATGCCACAAAAAATACATCTCAACTCATCAATCTGAAATGCTTCAGGATACTTGTCGCGGTCAGGCCAAGGGCTTTCTGTGGCAACAATATCAATACAGTGAGCGGGGCAGGCAGTAGCACAAAGGAAGCAAGCAACACACTTAACTCGATCGTCTTCGTCACGATTGAGTCGATGAACACCACGATAAATTAACGGATTGCCAACAGTGGGGCGTTGGTCCGGGAAACTTACTGTCACCTTTGAACTGACAAGATGACGAGCTGTTGTCGTGAGGCCTTGAACAAAGAGTGGTAGATACAGCCGTTCAGCAAGGTTCAGTGGCTTCTCTTCCAACCAAGTGATTTCAGGATCAGTTGGTTTCATGGGAATTCATACTCCAGAAAGTTCTTGTTCAACATCAAATGGGTCATGTGTACGAATAGGTTGATTGTCAGTGCCTGAAGGTGATAGCAAGCCGGCAGCTATCCAGCCAATGAAAAATATGACCCATGGCACGATAATCGTGACCCAATTGGCCAACACTTCGCCGAAAGCGCTGTTTAGTTGCGGACGAAATTCTTCAATAGTGGCAACGGTAACGAGATTAAGGAGACCAAGCGGCAACATAACTTTCCACGCGAGGTTCATGAGTTGATCAAATCGAAACCGCGGCCAGCTCCAGCGCACGAGCATAAAAAACAAGATGACGGCAAAAATTTTGACGGAAAGCACTGCAAATCGAATGAATGCACCAAGCCACGTGACTTCATTACTCGATCCAGTAAGCCCCCAGAAATGCCACCCCCCAAGAAACATAATTACAATAAGAAAAGAAGCAGTAACCATGTGCAGAAATTCTGCCACGAGAAAAAGCAGTAGCTTTATTCCAGAGTATTCAGTGTGATATCCACCCACAAGTTCCTGCTCTGCTTCAGGCAAGTCAAACGGAAGCCGGGCAGCCTCCGCAAAAGCGGCTACAAGAAAAACAATGAAACCAAGAGGCTGCGCGAACACATACCACACGCCACTGCTTGCTTGGGCACTCATAATCACATCGAGGCGAAGAGAACCAGCTGACAAGACAACCCCCAGGAGCCCAAGCCCAAGTGGGATCTCATAGGCTACCAGTTGAGCGCTACTCCGTAAGCCACCAAGAAAACCGTATTTATTATTACTGGCCCAGCCACCAAGTAAGACGCTGTAGACAGTGATGCCAGAGAGAGCAAATACCCAGAGAACACCAACATCAAGACCTGGCGCAACAAGAAATGGAACCGGATCAGGCAGCCCGGGAATATTCAGGGACGGCAGAACGCTCCCAAAAGGAATGGCTGCAAAGATGGCAAGCGATGTAGCAAGAATCAACAAAGGCGCTACGTTATAAAGAACCTTGTCAACGTGCCTTGGGGTAAAATCTTCTTTGAGAATAATTTTCAAGCCATCTGCAAGAGGTTGCCCCAGGCCAAACAGCCTTATTTTTGTAAGTGGCACACCAACACGATTTGGCCCCTTACGATCCTGCACCCAAGCGGCCATCCAGCGTTCGACAAGAACAAGATATGCCGCGGCGGTCATCAGGCCACCAATCAGGAGACCGATTTTCACAAGAGCGGCTAGTGTTGCAGGTGATGGAAGGAGTGCGTTCATGCGAGTTGGTGAATCCGAAGGTCAACCCCAGAAGATGGAATGTCACCACCGAGAGCAGCAAAAGCAACTGATGATTCTGCGAGTTCTTGGCGAATGGTTTGGGGATTGTAGAGTCCACTACGCTTCAGCATGGTCCAAAAAAGACGGCCCTCCGGCCAGACACCTGCTGGAGGTCGGATAGCTTGGCGAAAGGTTTGTGCACGATAAGCGTAGTTCACCCATGTTCCTGAGCGTTCAGCAAATCCTGAAGCAGGAAGCCGCCATGTAGCCAGTTCCATCAGTGGTGATTCGAAAAGATCGTGGACAATGAGTTGCTTGAGATTTCTAAAAATGTCAGTCGTCTTCGAGTCAATCCAAGGGTGTGCATAACCAGCCGTGATCCACGCCGCATCAACCTGATTGTTTTGGACACGGGAAACAAGGCTCTCCCATGTATTCTCACTCGAGCCAAAGAGACCAAGAATCTTTTCAATTCCCTTTCGATTAGGACATTTCTCAGCGAGAATTTTGAAGCCACCAGGAAATGTTTCATCCTGCTGCTCCATTGGAACAAAACCCAGTGCCAAAAAAGCATCCGGATCAATTGTCCGAGCCAATGAGCAAAGTAGCCAAGCTTCTTCAAGAGTAAGATGGGGTGAAACAGCAACAGCGAGCCTGCCGGCTGAGCATAAGTCGGTATGCAGACGACTGACAACATCAGCCCACTCGACCGTTTCATATGGAATGTCTCGATTCTCAGCATCAATGCTCTGCCGTGCTTCGAGCACACGATTTGTATCATGAAGGTGATGCCATCCATAACGACCATCATCACAGATCCACCATTTATTCACGTGCATGTTTTCACGTGGCTTGAGCCTATATACCGTATCCTGATTGTGTTCAGTAAAAATTGAGCAGCCGGCAGCACAACCTCCACAGACATTTGCCTCACGCTTAAGAAACCAAACCCTCTGTTGATACAGGAAATCTTTATCACCAAGCGCGCCAACAGGACACAGATCGACAACATTCCCAGCTAATTTGTTGTTGAGAGGAAAGCCAGGAAAGACATCAATCTCTTCTTTTGCACCTCGACTTGTGACCATGAGTTCACTTGTACCACTCACTTCTCGAGTAAACCGAACACAGCGAGTGCACATGATGCAGCGATCAACAAAAAGAGAGACAGTTGGGCCTACGTCTCGCTTTCGGCTGTGAAAGGGATGAAGATCGGCTCGTCGCTCGGATTGGCCATGTTCGAAGTGGTAGTCTTGCAGAAGACATTCACCAGCTTTGTCACATATTGGGCAGTCGATTGGGTGGTCAATCAACAATGCTTCTTCCACCCGTGCACGACTTTCCTTCACTTTGTCACTCTCAGTAACAATGACCGTACCATCCTTTACAGGAGTCTGACATCCAGGTACGAGCTTTGGGACCATCGTGACTTTTCCCGAATCCGCATCACGTTGTCCCGTTTCAATCAGACACATTCTGCAACTGGCGACAACTGACAAGCCGGGATGCCAGCAGTAGTGCGGAATCTCTTTCCCAGCCCGTCGTGCGGCTTCAATGCAATTGAGCTTTTCATCAGACCCAATCTCAATTTCTTGTCCATCGACGATAACCATAGCCATAGGAGTTCTCAATGAGCCTCCACGATTTGCAAAGCAGGAACAGGATCGTTGACCATCCATCCAGACGGATTTGTTGTCTTGATATAGTGCTCAAACTCATCACGAAATTTCTTAATAGCATTTTTGATGGGCCATGCGGCTCCATCTGCAAGCCCACAGATTGTGCTCCCAGGCATCATTCCCATAGTGTCACCAATTTCAGCCAAAAGCTCTAAATCCTTGATGCGTCCCTTGCCCGCTTTGATTCTTTCAAGCATGCGTAAACTCCAACTTGTACCCTCACGGCATGGCGTACATTGACCACATGACTCATGCGCAAAGAAGCGACATGAGTTATACAGTACATCAACAATACTGGTTTGGTCATCGATCACAACAACGGCAGCAGTACCGAGGCCGAGACACCCAGCTTTTCCCGGGCCTGCAAAATCAAGTGGAGTGTCAAGTTCAGAAGCAGTGAGCAGGCCCATCGAAATGCCCCCGGGAATCACCGCCTTGGCTTGCCGTCCTTTCCAGACGCCTTTCCCAAACCGATCAATTAATTCACGAACACTGATACCGAGCGGAGCTTCATAGCATCCTGGTTTCTCTACATGGCCAGAGAGGCAGTAGAGCTTTGGACCGTACGAACCTGGATCACGGGGATTAGCAGGATCAGGGGGAACCCCGATGGACTTAAACCATTCCACACCTCGCCGTGCTATCTGAGCAACACACGCCATTGTTTCAATGTTGTTGACAACAGTGGGTTTCCGAAAAACACCTTCAATTGCAGGGAAAGGTGGCTTAATGCGTGGCCATGCGCGCTTGCCCTCAAGACTCTCAATCAGGCCAGTTTCCTCGCCACAAATGTAAGCGGCTGCTCCACGATGAAGATAGACATCAAGAGAAAATTGAGTCCCCTGAATATTCTTGCCGAGATAACCAGCCTTATAGGCCTCGTCAATCGCCGACTGAAGGCGAGCCCAACTATCTGGGTACTCATATCGAAGGTAGATGTACGCAGTAGAAGCTCGAGTGGCGTAGGCGGAAATGATCGTACCCTCAAGTACTTGATGAGGGTCATCCTCCATCAGGATGCGATTGTTAAATGTTCCAGGCTCGCTTTCATCAGCATTGACGCAAAGATAGACAGGGCCGGGATGATCCTTCGGCAAAAATGTCCATTTCAGACCTGTCGAAAAACCAGCACCACCACGCCCCCTTAGCCCCGATGACTTCACCAACTCAACAACGTCCGAAGGTTGTTTTTCCTGAAGGAGACGAATGAGCGGTGCATAGCCTCCCCTATTTTCATAGCTCGAGAGAGAATAGCTTTCAGGCTCCCCAACAGCTTCAAGTAAAACAGGGCGGAACTCATTCATGATTGAGCACTCGCTTTCACATCATCCAAGGCCTTGCCGGCAGTTTCTGGATCAAGATTTTTTAACAGCTCATTATTTGCCAAGATACATGGCGCAAAGTCACATGCACCAAGACACTCAGCGGGTTCGACCGTAAGGTCACCGTCCGGTGTCGTCCCATAGGGCTTGATGTCATTTTTTTGACAGAGTTTCTCAAGAATTTCATCACCGCCTCGTAGAGCGCAGGAAATAGATCTACAGACAAAAGCCCGAACTTTCCCATGAGGCTTTTCTTGGTGAAAAAATTGATAAAAGGTGAGGGTGTCCTGAACTTCTGCCGGAGCCAACCCCAAGACGTCAGCGATTTCGACAACAGCCTCCATTGGTACCTGTCGCAATGCTGCATGCACAATGTGGAGTGCCGGCAGCGTAAGAGCCTGTCGCGTGGGATAGCGGGGAGCTAATTCCTCAATCTGAGCGACCATCGTATCGGTGAGAATTTTGCGGGGGGCGATCATAAGCAATCGTTTAGTTGGTTTCAGCGGTCAAGTTCGGCAGCAATAATGTTGAGACTTCCAAGTACAGCAACAACATCCGACAAGGTGTGGCCACGAATCAGTTGTGGAAAAAGTGAGAAGTGGAGCACCGACGGAGGACGACAGCGAGCGCGATATGCTACGTCATTTCCGTCTCCAACAACGAAAAAACCGAGCTCACCGTTTGGGGCCTCAATGGCGGCATAGGATTCTTCACATGGAACCTCAAACCCACGGTTACTCATAGATAATTCAAAGTGAGAAATCGTCCCCTCGATAGATGAAAAGACCTGCTGCTTATTTGGCAATGCCGTGCGCTGATCCATTCCGACGTCGACAGGACCACTTGGAAGACTTTCGATTGCTTGAGAAATGATTTTGAGGCTTTCCCTCATTTCTTCCATGCGAACCAAGTAGCGCGCGTAGCAGTCGCCAGTGCTGGCACAGGCTACCTGAAAATGAAAATCTTCATACGCAAGGTAGGGTTCGTCTTTTCGAAGGTCACGAGTGACACCACTAGCTCTTGCAACAGGTCCAGTAGCACCGCCATTGTTCGCTTCATCTTTTGTGAGAACACCGACCCCCTTGGTACGATCAACGAAAATGCGGTTGCGAGTCAGGAGTCGTTCCATGTCGTGGAGCGTCTTCGGGAATGTTTTCACGAACGTACGTATTTTTTCAATCACAAGAGGTGTGAAGTCCTGAGATGCACCTCCGACACGTGTGTATGAATTCGTGAATCGAGCACCACATAATGTTTCAAAAATATCATAAATGACCTCTCGTTGATAAAAGGCATACAGGAAAAATGTAAAGGCACCTGTGTCCAGCCCAACAGCTCCATTGCAGAGGAGATGATCACTGATACGAGCTAATTCGGAAATAATTGTTCGAATGTATTTGCAACGCGGGGTAAGTTCGATGCCCAGAAGCCTTTCAACGGCATGATGCCATGCGACATTATTGGCCATGGGTGAGATATAATTCATTCTGTCAGTGACAGTCACATACTGGTTGAAATTAAGATGCTCACCAATCTTCTCAAAACCGGAATGGAGGTAGCCCATCTCAGGCAGTGCGTCAACGACTCGTTCACCTTCGAGCTTCAGCACAATACGAAGTGTAGTATGAGTGGCTGGGTGCTGAGGGCCGAAATTAAGGGTCCACAGATAGTCTTCACTCCGTGCAGAGGAGGACGGATTCTTTCCGGAATCGGATTTTAGGGAAGCGATAGACATTGACTAGCTATGGTCTCTTGAAATGACAGGAAAATTGTGACGTTCACCGTGGCCCTGAAGGGGATAGTCCTTGCGGAGAGGATGCGCCGTAAACTCCTCTGGCATGACAAGGCGACGAAGATCCGGATGGCCTTCAAATCGGACTCCAAAAAGATCCCACACTTCTCGCTCCAGCCAGTTTGCTCCTGACCAGATCCCAACAACACTTCTCACGGATGGATCAGGATCATCAACAAACACTCTTACGGTGAGCCGCTCATTGGTGGTCGTGCTAGCCAATAGGTAAACAAGGCCAAAGCGATGTTGTGCATCAGGGTAGTCGAGGTAATCGACACATGAAATGTCTACCAGTAGGTCAAACGTGAGATGTTTGAGAAATTCCAATACGTCAAATGCTTGTGATTCGGAAACAACTATTCTTGTCTGATCACGGAATGAGGAGGTAGCAACTGGACCGAAACGTTCGTGAACGGCAGCGATAACATCATGAACGGCAGGAGGTGGATTCGGCATTGACGGACTAGTTGTGTAAATGAGTGGGTGAACTTATGAAGGAGGAAGAATACTGGCAGTGAGTTCGCGTTGAAGTACAGGATTGCGAGAAGCGTCAATAGTGAGTGAATCAGTCGTCTCAACCAAAGCACGTTTTTTTTGTTGTCTTTGGCGAGTATCAAATTCTCTGCCAGTAATCGTGCCTTCACGTTGAATTTTGTCCTGTAAATCGATGATTGCTTGTATCAGTTGCTCTGGTCGAGGGGGGCACCCAGGAACATACATATCAACGGGGATAAAGCGGTCAATCCCTTGGACAACAGCATACGTGTCAAATACTCCTCCAGTACTCGCGCATGCGCCCATTGAGATGCACCATTTTGGTTCATGCATTTGCTGCCATATTCTCTGGAGCACTGGAAGCATTTTCATAACGACTCGACCTGCAACGATCATAAGGTCGCATTGACGAGGACTAAATCGAAAGAC
>JBDOMS010000099.1:0-2823 GCA_039831735.1 Pirellulales bacterium | reverse complement strand
TGCCTGCAGTGAATTCACAAATCTCAAGATATTTTCTCGAGATTTCCTGGCCCTGTTCGCTTGTGCGTTCAGTCTGCCTGCATGATTCTTATGGGGATCGCGGATCACCCCTAGCCACGAACTGAATCTTCCTTTTTCGATGAAAGCAAACGCAATGCGGACAATACAAATCACATTCTTCACCCTCGCTATTGTAGCACGCATACCACTCAGTCTTGCTGCAGAGCACCTGATCAAGTCTCCAAAAAATCTCACGGATGAAGTCATTGCCCACATGGATAAATACATTGGCCTTGCGAATAAAGCAGACGCATCATCAATCGCAAAAGAAATATACGAAGCCCCTGTTCTGATGAAAGGATTCGATGATCAAAACCATGGTGTAGAAATGACGGAAGAAGCGTTAAGAAAACAATTCACAAATCATTTCAATCACCTCAAGGACATTGGCTGGAGTCATTTTGCAGTGAAAGGGTATAACGTGACGTTCTCTGGCCAGCAGATCGCATTTGTAAAAATGCAATTTCAATGGATAAAGAAAGATGGCTCCCTGATCGGCCCCAACGACAGAATAGCCTGTTACCTAGTCATAAAAAAAACAGAGGGATGGAGGACTGTTTCTGTGATGGGAAATTAACGGATGTCTCCCGTGAACGTGGTGGCATCTAACACTCGAACTGAAGAACCACTTCGAGGAAAGGTCCAGGTGAGGAAACCTACCTTTGACCTTCAGGCGAAACTGTGGCCGTCCCTCATCTCTCCATCAGATGTACCAACAGAATCTGTTCCAAGCCATAACAACTTTTATGAGCGGCCTGAAGATCGCTGAAGTTGGAAGACGATGATCTCCTGGCATATCCGAGCACTCTCCATACCCCAAAAACTTTACCAAAGTTTTCTTTACGCCTTCTGGGGACATTTTTTTGTGAAAATGCTACGAAACACCGTCCAGACTTCCTTTTTAGTGGTTTTCGAGACGTTTTTGCGGGCTATACTTATAGGTTTCTTACACTGCAGGGTTTTCTTCCATCGTGTCTACACCTTCCATCAGCACTGCCCAGCAACAGGCGATCCTCAAGGCCGACACGCTCATTGAGGCACTTGGATGGATTCGAAAATTTCGAGACACGACAACCGTCATTAAGCTTGGTGGAAGCGTTGTCGAACACCCTGATTCCTTGCGTCATCTCCTTCTCGATATTGTCTTTATGTCCACCCTCGGCATGCGGGTGGTTGTTGTCCATGGAGGCGGAAAAGCTATCAGTCGAGCCATGGACGCCGCTGGCATTCATCCACGCTTTGTCCAAGGCCGACGTTACACTGACACAAAGACATTGAACATTGTTGAAAAAGTCCTCGTGGAGGATGTAAACCACGAACTGGTTTCTAAAATAGAAGAGTTCGGTGGCCGAGCAATGTCACTCAACTTTCTTTCAACGAATGTTCTTTTTGGTGACAAACTCGTGCTGACAACCCCTGATGGAAAAAACATTGATCTCGGTCATGTTGGGGAAGTCAGTCGTGTTGATCGTCTTACCATTGATAATTTGACGTACGCAGGTCAGGTGCCAGTCATTCCATCTATGGCGATGGGGCCTGATGAAGAAAAACTAAATGTCAATGCCGATACCGCTGCAACAGCCGTTGCTGCTGCACTGGGTGCAGAAAAACTAGTTGTTCTTTCAGACATTCCTGGAGTGCTGCGAGATCTCGATGACTCGGAAAGCCTGATTCATTCACTGACTGCAAGCGATGCGCGACAGTTGATCTCGAATGGAACTATCTCAACTGGTATGATTCCTAAAATTGAGGGGTGCCTACAAACACTCGAACAGGGTGTGAAGAAAATCCATATTATTGATGGCCGACTTCGGCATTCTCTCCTTTTGGAAATTTATACCACCCGCGGAGTTGGCACAGAATTGGTTCGTGATGATGCTTTATTCCTGGCTTCGAATGGAGAAGTTGCCGCTGCATCCTCATAGTAGCTGTCACTTTTTGAAAAGGTTGAAACCGTGTCCACAATCGATGTGACTGATTCCACAAAGGGCGAAGCGACCCAATCAATTATTGATACATTCGACCGGTATGTCGTGCCAAATTATCGCCGGTATCCCGTTTGTCTCGTTCGTGGTTCCGGTTCCAAAGTATGGGATGCAGAAGGCGGTGAATATCTTGATTTATTTCCCGGCTGGGGCTGCAACCTGCTCGGGCATTGTCCGGATCATGTGGTCCGAGCAGTTCAGGAACAAGTCTCCAAACTTATTCATGTCCCAAACACTTGGTATATAGAGCCCCAAGGAATCTGGGCCAAGATGCTTTCGGAAAGATCTTTTGGAGGGCAAGCTTTCTTCTGCAATTCTGGAACAGAGGCAAATGAAGCTGCAATAAAGCTTGTTCGCCTACGGTCAGAAGGAAAGCGTTACAAGATTATTACCTTCACAGGTGGATTTCATGGTCGAACGATGGGAAGTGTATCAGCGACTGCCCAGCCGAAGTACCACGAAGGATTGGGGCCGATGGTGGCTGGTTTTCAGTATGCCCCACATGGTGATCTTGATGCTGTCGAACACCTGATTGATGAACATACAGGTGGAATTATGGTGGAACCAATTCTTGGTGAGGGAGGTATTGTCCCTGCGCCTGATGGTTTTCTACAAGGATTAAGGCGCATTGCTGATGAGCGGGATCTTCTCTTGGTATTTGATGAAGTACAGTGTGGATGTGGCCGAACTGGTAAATGGTTTGGGTATCAACACTTCGGTGTCACTCCTGACATTATGACGCGTGCAAAAAGTCGCTGCGCGGGGGTCTCCGGCGGGG
>JBDOMS010000459.1:0-2831 GCA_039831735.1 Pirellulales bacterium | reverse complement strand
GGAACCATTTCTCAATTTGCTTAAGGCGTTTGAGCAGGATCAGTCAGTCGTTCGATACACCAGCCGCCCTGCTCTCCTTGAATATTGTCGATATTCTGCCAATCCTGTTGGTCGCATCATACTTGCGATGACTGGTTGCCAAAGTAGTGATCAGATTGCATGGTCAGATTCGATTTGTACAGGACTTCAACTCATTAATTTTTGTCAGGATGTGAAGCGAGACCGTCTCGCTGGTCGTGTCTACCTTCCTGCCGACGACATGCTTCGACATGGAGTCGATGAGACGATGCTGGATGCCAGGCAAGCTTCTAGTCAGTTGGTCAGCCTGCTTGGGGAGGAGGTTGCCTGGGCTCGTGATTGCTTGTGCTTTGGCTTGCCTTTAGAAAAAACTGCTCCTCGTGTAGTTCGTCCTGCAATAAAAATGTTTGTACGTGGAGGTCTTGCCATTGCTGATGCTATTGAACGCCAAGGTTTTGATACGCTTGCATCAAGGCCCACAGTAAGTAGGTGGACCAAACTCAGGCTTGCTAGCTCGGCATGGTTGGGCATGAAGTTTGGGGGTATTCTTCCAGAATGAACGTCGACACTCTCTTGACAGACCACGCTGCATGCGATTCCCTCCTGAAGAGATCTGCATCGAGTTTTTCTTTTCCTATCAAACTCTTGCCAAAAGCCAAGCGTCGGGGAACAACAGCGCTCTATGCGTTCTGCAGAAGAGTGGATGATGTTGTGGATGAGGAGCCAGATAAAGAGATAGCAAGAAAAACATTAGAGCAACTTGAGAACAGTCTGAAGGCAGCGTTATCGCATGAACGATGTGATGATCCTGTTTTGCGAGCTGTTGTTGATTCGGTGAGACGTTTTTCGATTCCTGAGAAGTATCTCTATGATATTCTTGCGGGCGTACGCATGGATCTCAATCATCAGGGGTACAAGTCGTTCGAAGAACTGCAAGTATATTGTCAGCATGTTGCCAGTGCGGTGGGGTTGGCGGCTATCCATATCTGGGGTTTTCGTTCAGATAAAGCATTTGTCCCTGCTGACGCATGTGGTCTCGCCTTTCAACTTACGAACATTTTACGGGATGTCCCAGAGGACCTGTCGCGAGGAAGAATTTATATTCCTGCGCATGATATGCTGGCTTGCGGCTGCTCTGAAGTGGATTTGAAAAGTGGCCGCATCGGAAAAGGATTTGACGAACTTATCGCAATAGAAGTCTCGAGAGCAGAAATTCTATTTGATCAGGCGCGTGAACTGGATGAGTATTTATCAACAGATGGCAGGCTTATTTTTCGAGCCATGTTTGGTGTGTATCGTGGTTTACTCGAGAGCGTGCGGATAGCTGGCGCATCAATATTCCAAACAAAAATACACCCATCGAAAGCAATGCTCATATGCAAGGGGCTGGCGACACTCGCCTGTGGGACGCGGACGTGGAAAGTGTTGTGAAGATGCCAGAAATCGATCGGAAGCATTCTCAAGCCCCTCATAACGTGATCATAGTCGGTGGTGGACTTGCCGGCTTGGCGGCAGCAACTGCCCTTGTTGACACAGAATGTACAGTCACCATTCTTGAAAGTCGCCGTCATGTTGGAGGACGAGCAGCTTCGTTTGAGGATCCAGTCGGTGGTGGTCTTGTAGATGCCTGTCAGCACGTGGCGATGGGGTGTTGCACGAGCTTTCTTAGTTTCTGCATGCAAACTGGCATCGCTGACTTTCTGCGGTGTGATCGCACGCTTTTTTTTATTGGACCTGATGGAAGCCGGACTGCTTGTACGCCGTCACGAGTGTTACCAGCGCCTCTGCATTTATTGCCTCTCATGTTCAGTATGAATCATTTCTCGATGCTTCAACGGATTCAGTTGGGTGTGGGAATGCTCCGTCTTGCGAGACTCCGTCTGAATGACTCCGATAGACGACTGACGGCTTCCGACTGGCTCAAAAAAACCCAGCAACCGACAAAGGTGGTTGAGTATTTCTGGCGGCCGGTCCTCGAAAGTGCCCTTGGCGAAAATGTTGATTTGGTAAGTGTCCAGGCGGCACAAAAGGTTATCGTAGATGGGTTCCTAGCACACCGAACTGCGGCTGATCTGTATGTTCCAACATTGCCACTGGGAGAATTATTTGGAAAGAGAGTTGCACAGTGGTTAGACGATCACGGAGTTGTCTTGAAGACATCGTCGGCTGTTACGGACATACGGCGTCAGTCAGACGGTCAATTAGACTCCGTTGTGTGTGGGAATGAAGAACATCCATGCGATGCGATGATTTTGGCAGTGCCGTGGCGTCAAGCCGGACGGCTGGTACCTGATCTTGTGCCTGCAGCCGATGAGTCATTAACTGGTTCACCAATTACTGCTATTCATTTGTGGTTTGATAGGCCTGTTATAGATCTTCCTCACGCCGTGTTTCTTGGGTTTACATCGCAGTGGGTTTTTCAAGCAGATGCATCACATGGTACAGAATCAGGCTATTGTCAGGTTGTTATTAGTGCATCACGTGGTTTGTTTGAGGGCGACCGAGACGTGTTGCTTGAAACAGTTCTCGATGAGATTCGTAGTGCTTTTCCGAAAGCGAGGAATGCAAAACTGTTGAATTCTCGTGTTGTGACAGATCCAACGGCAGTGCTTTCAGTTCGTCCGGGGGTCGATTCGGTGCGGCCCACGGCGAACACATCGGTGAACAATATGTTCCTTGCTGGTGATTGGACAGCGACAGGATGGCCCTCAACAATGGAAGGGGCTGTGCGGAGTGGGCAAGTAGCTGCTGAAGCACTCAGGGATTACTTGGGGCTACCGAATGGGAGGTGTGTCGTGGATCAACGCAAAAAC
>JBDOMS010000478.1:0-2834 GCA_039831735.1 Pirellulales bacterium | reverse complement strand
CATGACCAATGGGATGAAACCATTCAGGCCTACCACGCGTCCGTTGCATTTGTTGATACTCAGATTGGACAACTTCTGAAGGCACTGAAGGATAATCCACGTGGACGTGAAACATTTATCATGCTTGTCAGTGATCATGGCTGGCATCTTGGAGAAAAGAAACATTGGTGCAAAGGAGCCATATGGGAACAGACCACTCATATTCCATTCATTGTCCACGGGCCCGGAATTCCAGCAGGGGCAACCTGCATGCAACCGGCAAGCCTGATTGATGTTTATCCATCACTAGTTGATCTTGCAGGCCTTGACATCCCCGACTGGCTTGATGGTCACTCCGTGCGACCACAGTTAGAGGATCCCGATCAACCACGAAGGCCAGCCATTTCTTCATATGGCGGAGGCAATACATCAGTCCGAACCAAACGCTGGCGGTACATTCGGTATGAAGATGGTACGGAAGAACTCTATGATCATCAGACGGACCCGAATGAATGGACCAATCTGGCCGATCACACGGAGTGTGCAACTATCAAGGCTCGGCTTCTACAAGCCATTCCGAAGACACAACACCCCGGCCTGATGGCACAAGAATGGTTTGATAAATTTCAGACTCATGACCAGAGCAGTGATCGGCGACATACCAAGCAGAATCAGGAGCCATAAGAATCATGCGTTACCAACTGCGTATCGTAGGCTGCCTAGGATTTCTTTTCCTCCCGCTTTTTACACATCCGCTTCTGGCCGAAAAACCGCTCAATCTCATTCTTATTGTTGCGGATGACCTTGGTTGGGCCGATACAACGCTGTACGGCAAAACATCCTTCTACGAGACACCGAATATTGAACGTCTCGCTGCACGCGGCATGACGTTCTCGAACGCTTACGCCAGTCCAATTTGTTCACCAACTCGTGCAAGCATCATGACAGGACAGAATCCGGCTCGACATGGAATGACCGCCCCGGCAGCGCATCTCGCTGACGAGCGTTTTGCGGCAGTTTCTGGAGAGCGTGGGCTTCCACAGCAGAAATGTACAAACGTCAAGACTGCAACACGACTGCCCAGCGACATCCCAATGCTGGGGCAGATCCTGAAGCGTGAAGGATATGCAACGTCACACTTTGGAAAGTGGCATCTCGGCCGCGAACCACATTCACCACTCGAGCGAGGATTTGATGTTGATCTCCCGCACTGGTGGGGCCCAGGACCGAAGAACAGCTATCTCGCACCGTGGGGATATGACAACCCCATGTTCAAGGAGGGTGCACCGGGTGAACATATTGAAGATCGCATGGCACATGAGGCCGTGACATGGCTCAAGAATCGTGATGCCACACGACCATTTTTCATGAATTACTGGCAGTTTTCCGTTCACGCTCCATTTGGTGCCAAACCTGATCTGATTGAGCGATATCGACAAAAACTTGGCAACGCAGTTGCCGGACGTTCACATCAGGCAATCCGTGAAAAATTGCTGAACACGCATGCGCCTAGTACAGGTCTTCCTCAGGAATCACCGACCTATGCCGCGATGGTGCATTCATTGGATGACGCCGTGGGACGCTTGCTTGATGCGATTGACAATGAAGGGCTTGCGGATGAAACCGTTATTGTCTTTTACTCAGATAACGGCGGAAATACGCATTGTGGCCTTGAAGAAACTGACAGCGCTGGCAGGCAATATATTACGCCGATCACCAGCAATCATCCTTTGCGCGGAGGCAAAGGCGGCATTCACGAGGGAGGAATTCGTGTTCCCGCTGTCATCGTATGGCCTGGCGTCACCAAACCAGGATCGCAGAGTGATGTTCGCATTCAGGCTGGAGATCTTTACCCAACAATTCTCCAAATGCTCAATATCCCACAACCAAACTCCCACATTATTGACGGCGTGGATTTCGTGAAAGCCCTTCGTGGTGAAGCGATGGACCGCGGGCCAATGTTCACGTATGTGCCTTCCCACGGGGCCACACCACACTGGCTACCGCCATCGATGGCCATTCATCACGGTGACTGGAAGTTGATTCGAACTTTTTATTATGGAGACAATGGAGATCATCAGTACCGACTCTATAACCTTCGGGATGATATTGGTGAAAACAACAATCTCGCCATGACGCATCCAAACATAGTCCGTGAATTAGACGCACTGATCGAGGATTATATCGCTGATGCAGAAGTCATTATCCCTCAGCCAAACCCACAGTTTGATCCTGCAACGTTCGATGCATCAAAGATTGGAGTCCAGCCCGGTGGACTGAAAATGCCACCTTCGTTTCAGTCATCGAGAACGCACAAAACTCCAAATAGCTCTCAAGCACCCGTGAGACAGCCATCCTTACTTGGATGGGTTGCAAAAAATACTGAGGCACACGTCGAACAGGATGCACTCCACATTCTCTCTTCCAAGCGTCAACGATTTATTGCACGTGCAGGTCTGAACGTGCAAGGTCCAGTTAACGTGACATTGCGAATTCGAACAAAGGACCATGGAACAGGCCGCCTACAATGGCGAATGAAGGGCCAGGATGAGTTTCTGGCTACGTCAACCCAATCGTTCGACATTCAGGCTGGCAGCTGGCAGGAATTGAGTATTCCACTCGATGTCGATGGGCAGGTCATCCACATGCGTCTCTTTCTTCCTGACTCAAGACAGTCCATTGATATCGACTGGATTGAAGTCCATTCCAAGACTGAACCGTCAGCAGAGCAGATGCGTTGGGACTTTGAAGAGTCCTCAGCATCAGAAGAACCAAACACCAAGAAAGGCGTTTCGCTCCGACAGACAGGCTCGGCAGAAAAACCGAATATCCTCCTTATCCTTGCAGACGATCTT
>JBDOMS010000615.1:0-2835 GCA_039831735.1 Pirellulales bacterium | reverse complement strand
CTGGAATGTCATAGTTAATGATGTGCGACACACTTGAGACATCTATGCCCCGCCCAACCACGTCAGTTGCAACGAGAATTGTTACCTTCCCGTCACGAAATTGTCGCATCACACGATCTCGTACACTTTGCGCAAGGTCACCATGGATGCAGGCAACATCGCCAGCACGAGCGTGTGTATTTCTTCGTCGAGATAGTTTCTGATGAACTTTGTCCGTTCCTTTTTTAGTGCGGCAAAACACAATGACTTGTTGGGGCTGTTCTCTTTCCAACAACCGTTGGAGAAGATCAAATTTTTTTGAAGGTTCAACCGTGAAGTACCGTTGCTCGATGGTCTCTACTGCAATATCACGACTCGAAAAATCAAGTGTTTCATGATCTCTCATATAGCGTTTTGCAATGGTAATAACTGGCGGAGGTACAGTCGCCGAAAGAAGAAGCGTTTGGCGACTTTGAGGGCAGCGGCGAAGGATTTTTTCAATGTCAGGCCGAAACCCAATATCGAGCATTCGGTCAGCTTCATCGAGCGTGACAATCTCGAGATCACCTAACGTAATCGTTCCTCGACCAATGTGATCAAGCACTCGACCGGGGGTACCAACAAGAACTTGGGGTCGCTTTGCCAGTCGATCAATTTGACCTTTGATTGGCTTGCCTCCGTAGAGAGCAACACAGCGAAGCTTTGAGCCGTATGCCAGCTTTTCAAATTCGTCTTTAACCTGTACTGCTAATTCACGTGTCGGAACAAGCACGAGGGCTCTTGGACCATTTCCGCGTGGCACTTCAGCAGTGAGCCGTTCCAATATTGGCAAGACAAAAGAAGCTGTTTTTCCAGTCCCCGTGCGAGCTTGTCCAAGCACATCAATGCCAGTGATGGCACGTGGGATAAGACCTGCCTGTACAGGAGTTGGTTCGGTGTAGCCCGCGCGATCCACGGCTGCCTGCGTGGCTTTAGAAAGGCCAAGAGAATCAAAACCCTTTGGATGATCGTGGATCACATGCTGAGATTTGCCTGAGGTGCCTGATACTGTTCGGCGACCCCTTTTTTCTGAAGACACTACTAGAATTCCTCTTTCAATTTGATGAGGAAGATTACCATGGGTAGAAAATTCCGACAAATGCGAAAACACGCATGCTAGCGGTCAAACAGTTTCTTGATGGCCCAAATGGTTGCAGCACGCCCTGCCCGGGCAATTGAACGGGTAAGTGGAATATGCTTTGGACACACAGATACACAATTCTGCGCATTGCCGCACATCTGAATACCACCTTGTGAGGTCATGGCTTCGAGTCGCTCATCGGCAATCATTTTTCCGATTGGATGAGAGTTGAACAACATCGTTTGGCTAACTGCATGGGCTCCAACAAATCCTGAATCATATGCACTGTTTTTTCGTTTTTCAAAATCTTCATCTGATTCATCATCGCGTTGGGTGAGATCGATTTTTGTATATTGAGGGCATGCCTCAAGGCAGCAGCCACAACTCATGCACGTAGAAAGCGGGTACGCATCTTCTTGTTCTTCAGGGGACACCCGTGGCCCTGGACCATGATCATACGAGCCATCAACTGGCACCCAAGCCTTGACGTGTTCAAGGGAGTGGAAAAGGCGACTTCGATCAACACAAAGATCACGAACAACTGGAAACTTCGACATAGGCCGAAGTTCAATTTCATTACTCTCCTTCAAGAGAGTATCGACCAATGCCGAGCATGCCATCCGCGTGCGTCCATTGATCAGCATTGTGCAAGAGCCACACACTTCTTCGAGACAATTACAATCCCAAGCGACTGGGGATACCGAACGACCATCCTCGGTGCGAGCAAGGGCAGCAACTCTTTGAAGGATGCTAATGACATTCATATTGGGTTCGTAAGGAATGTCAAAATATTCCCAATAACTCTCCTTGCCAGGTTTGTCCTGACGAAGAATCCGAACGCGAATCGAACTCGGAGTGGAAGGCTCTACCATTTGGATCATCATCAGTTAACTCCTTTATGAAGACCCGGAAATTGCTGGGGGACTTTCTGCCTCATGGTGACCACGATGAGCTGTTTTCTGAGCTTGTCGCTCTTTCCAAACATCTTCAATTACTTCGCCGCCTACCAATCCATAGAGTCTGGGCCGCGGAGGTATGAGAGAAGTATCAATTTCTTCGTACGAGATATCAGGATGTCCATCCTCGCCATGTTTACCAATCGTTGATTTTAGCCAGCGTTGTGTGTTTTTCTCGAATCGGTCACACCAACGCTCGGCTTCCTTTCGTTTTTCAACAGGGTCAGTTGCCTCAATGCCGGGCATTGCAAATTCTGGCTTGAAATGAGCTCCCCGGCATTCATCACGCTGCTTTGCTCCCTTCAGAATAAGTTTTGCCAGCGGGAACATATCCCCTAATGCTTTGGTGAAAACCACATTTTGGTTGGTCCAATTACCAGTATCTGAAACAGCACAATGTTGCCAACGTTGTTCTAATTGACACACCTCATCATAGGCTTCCGACAACTGGTCGTTCCGTCGAACGACTGTTGCAGTTCGGGTCATAATTTTTCCGAGCTCCTGATGCAGAGCGTAGGGATTTTCAGCACCGGCCGTTCGGGAGAGAAGAGCCTGGTGACGTTTCTCTACTTGTTGCATGGCCTCAGTGAAGAGAGGTTCTGTTCCCTCCGGAGCAAGACTTCCATTAACCACACTTGGAGCACAAAACAGACCAGTGAAGATACACGAGAGAAGAGAATTTGCTCCCAGCCTATTGGCTCCATGGTATTGATAATCACACTCGCCAATGGCATAGAGTCCCTGAATGGTTGTCTGTTGATTTCGCGGAGAGCCCTCAAC
>JBDOMS010000472.1:0-2846 GCA_039831735.1 Pirellulales bacterium | reverse complement strand
ATACAAATTAACCCCCTGTTATGGGATCGGTTGCGATATCAGTACCGCGACATCACCAAGGAGCGTAAACCCGGCGAAGCGTTTAAATCCAACTACGCCTACCTTCCGGCACGGGTATCCATCAATGATGAAGATCTTGGCGAGGTGGGTCTCCGAAAAAAGGGCCTCATCGGATCAAGCTCCACTCAGCGTCCGTCTCTGAAAATTAAATTCAATCACAGTAAAAAAAGGCGCAAATATCTTGGGCTCGAGCGGCTCACGCTAAATAACAACATTCAAGATCCGTCGCTTGTAAAGCAATACCTTTGCTACAAACTGTTTCGCAAAGCAGGTCTCCCAGCACCGCGTTGCAACTTTGCGCGCGTGCATGTAAACGGCCAATATCTGGGTGTATATACGAACGTCGAGTCGATCCGTAAACCATTCCTAAAGCGCGCATTCAATGACAGCGATGGAGACCTGTACGAAGGCATGATCAATGACTTTCGTGAGGGCATGTACGAAACGTTTGAGATCAAGGATGGTGCTGGTAAAAAAATGAAGTCGATCGCCCGGGCCGTCAAAGCCTTGTCGAAAGAAGGAGATGATCAGTTAAATGAGCTTGGTCAAGCTATCGACATTGATCAGTTTATCAACTTCTGGGTTCTTGAAATTATCACAGGGCATTGGGATGGCTATAATGGCAACCTCAATAATTTTTTCGTCTACAGTAGTTCTGAAGATAAACGTCTGCGCTTTATTCCATGGGGAACCGATGGGGCGTGGTCGATGTTTAATCCGTTCATTGGAGCCAAAACGGCGCGAATGACTAACGCTAGTTCCCTATTGGCCCGAACTATCTACTTACAACCAGAAACTCGAAAAACCTACCGCACTGCGCTTGCATACCATTTGGAAAAAACATGGAATGAAGAAGAAATTCTCTCCGATATTAAAGAAATTCACACAATGGTGGAAAAACATGTGATCGGCTCTACGAAAGGGATGAAAGTGGCTGCAAGAAATATACGAGAATACATCAGAACAAACCGTACCACTCTTGAATCCGAACTCGCTGGCCCGGAGCCACAGTGGACCATACCGCTTAAACGAAGCGAGCCCGTTCAAATTGTAGGTGATCTCGAAGCAAACTTTATTCTGCCAGTGACGGAAATGATCCAAGAAGGTGAGAAGCCAAACAACGACATCTCAATAAAAATTTTAAATGCAAATGGCACAAAGTTCGATCTAACGAAGCCCGTTGGCCAAGCTGGGTTTCCGCCAAATGCGCGTTGGTTCGATAAACCTCGAATGACTTTGGGTGGCAGGTTCCGGGACACCCCGAACCATCTGCGATTGTTCATGAGCTTCGATCCTGAACGCTTTAGGCATGTCAATCCAATCAAGCTTGATCACTTCAACGGTATGGCTTGGGTAGGTGTGTTTAATGAAGAAACAAAACAGATGACTATCTGCGGGATGCTTGTCGGAGAAATCATTATCGACAAAAAGGACATCAATGATCAACCCCACTTAAAAGGCTCGATTAATGCCAAGCTGCGACTATGGCGCGTACCGTCAATACTCCGTACGACCTCCTCCGCAAACACGGAGCCAAGACGGGTGAAGAATTGAAAGCAGAAAACAAATGAAACACCTCCTAATCACAACAATCGCAGCCGTGGTGCTGGTGGGGTGTGGATTACCCCCAAATGATTCGTTGCTAATTGAAGCTTCAAAAAAAGGAAACTATGAAGTTGTAGAGAAACAACTGGCTGCTGGAGCTAGTGTGAAAGCAAAAAACCACTGGGGATGGACTGCTTTGCATGGTGCGACTGGCGGAGGCCACAAGAAAATCGCCGAACTGCTAATCGCCAAAGGTGCGGATGTAAATGTGAAGGATTTAGATGGAAAGACTCCTTTGCATGTTGCTGCTTTATGGGGGCGTTCTGAAATTGCCAAACTCTTAGTTTCGCATGGCGCTGACATAAACCCAAGGATTCCCGAGACGGCAATGACTTACCACACAGACAAAGGAAAAACACCTATGGATTGGGCTAAAGGTAAGCCAGCTATTATCAACATACTTCGGCAGCGGGGCGGTAAAACAAGTGAAGAACTGGATGGTAAAACAAGTGAAGAATCGGAAAGTGTAGATAATCAACCTTCCCGCAAGTCAAAAGTTACCTTATACAAAAAAATGCCAGAAGTTGATATCACCTCATTCACAGACGAGCAACAAGCAGCTATTTTAATGAGGGCAAATAAGGAAGGATGTAACTGTGGCTGCAAGATGACCGTGGCAGAATGCCGTAATGAGGATTCAACATGCAGGACAAGCGTTCGCCTTGCCAAGGGAATTGTTGAGAATGTCACCGGCGTTCAACTTAAGAGCATAGCCAAAACCACTGAAGAATCGAAAAAGCCACTCATCAGCATCTGGAAAGGGGCAACAAAAGGAAATATTGAAATCGTCAAACAACATTTGGATGCTGGGGTAGATATAAATGCGAAGAATTCAGATGGCGAATCACCCTTACAGTTAGCAGCTCAAGTGGGCCAAAAAGAAATACTCGAATTACTTATCTCTAAAGGAGCAGATATAAATATTAAAGATGTTGTTGGGTGGACACCTGTGATAGTGGCTGCTCGTGAAGGACATAAGGCGATTGTCGAACTACTCATCTCTCATAGTGCGCTTTTAAACACAAAGGATAGCCTGACTGGTAAATCTGCTTTGCATTTCGCAGCCGCTCGTGGACACAAGAAAATAGTGCAGCTGCTTATCTCTAAAGGCACAGATGTTAATATTAGGTCTGACGCTTTAACAGTGTTAGATATAGCCAAAACACCATTAGATTTAGCTG
>JBDOMS010000218.1:0-2846 GCA_039831735.1 Pirellulales bacterium | reverse complement strand
CAACTGACAGCAATCGTTCACCGGTCTGGCGACTGGCAGCCGTCCGTGGCGATGAAGCCTTCGGCACAGATCCAACAGGGTTTGTGACATCCAATACGGATAAAACGATTCTTGATCCAAGCCGCTCTGGTGGGCCAGCCGTTGAGCGGGCCTTTTACTTTGCTGAGCCAACTCCGCAGTTGAAGGCCAGTCCCGCTGGTGATCTCTCCGAAAACGACGCCAACAATCCACCTCCATCAGATGGCGTGTTCTGGCTTTCGTCAGCACCAAGTTCCCCCTTGTCGAGTCAGACAGTGGTCGGCTCTGCACGATCGTTTGACTGCAGTGATACAGACGGTGCACCTGATGGGGCTGTGCTGACATTTGAAGACGAAAATAATCTTCAAGGAAGTCTGACGATCCCCACAACCAAGCACGCTTCGGAAGCGCCCTATAAAGTACTTGCAGAGGGTGTTCTTGGTGCCCCTTGGACTGGCCCGGTTGACAGGCCTCTCGACTCGTTCGTCCAGACTGACTTTGATGCGGCAAATGATATTACAAGCAAGGCCCTACTGGATGCGAATGACGATCCGATTCTGATGCAGAACGGAACCCACGAAAACTTTGCTGTCATCCACCTGCAAAGGCTTGCCAATCCCACGAACCCCTGGCACCCAGCGACGAATCCCTACATCACGGTTGATTCCATGCCGGTTGATCTGACAGTGGTCAACTTCTCAAGCAATGGAGCGGGCTCATGTTATGACGAACCAGGCTATTCCGGTGCGAATCCATTGACCTACCTCAATCAGCAGAAAGACTTTGGTCGAGACAATGTTTTGAAGGCTGAATCCGTGGAGCGTGGCGGCAAGGATGAAATGGATGACTCTCAGGAAGATAATCTGTGGAACAGCCGCGTGAATCCAGCCATAACCAATCTCCGTGATGGCGAGGCCATGCGTTCCAAGGAGGATATTGGAGCGGCACGTGCTCCGGCCACGTCGCAGCCCGTTGATCCCGCTTTCGACCCAATCGTTCTGACGCCAACCATCCCCCTCCAGCCCACGCACACATTTGCTGACTCTCCAGCCCGCAGTCCGGACCCAGCGGCATCACCTTCGGAAGGCCCCGAACTTCCTTGGTTCTTTTTTCCCAATCGACCCTTTGCCAATAGCGTCGAAGTCAGCCTTGTACCAACGTCCTCGCCTTTCAATCTCCTCAAACAATACTCCGTCGACACAGGTCTTACGCCAAGACTTGCGCACCTTCCTGGTTTCTGGGAAGATCTAACTCCTCCTGCGCCATGGGATGCCATTACTGGTCGAAGTAATGCCGGCGGTGCAGGCAATACCATGAGCCTTCTCGACTTTGTCCATGTACCAAATCGCTTTGCCGGGCTGGCAACAACGATTCCAAATATCAGTGGCAACACCACGGCCCTTCAGGAGCTGGGTCTTGATGAACTGGCCTATGGCCATGTTTCGCATGTCAGAGAACCCGGTCGCATTAATATCAACACGATCATTGATGGAAAAGATACAGCAGACGAGGCTGCCGGAGCCTGGCGAGCGCTGCTCGGCAAAGCAGATTATGCCGGGGACATCGATGTGCAGACGACCACTGGACTCGATTCCGCACCGCAGTTTCTTGTGGATGATGCGAATGGCCTTCCTGAAGACCTCAATCAGGTACCGTCTAAAGGCTTTCTCGATACCATTCAAAACAAGGTTCCAAGGAACAGATCGACCTGGCGTGATAACTGGGCCCCACAAAACGCGGGAGACCCCATCGAACCGCATCGCAACACCGATCGAAATCCCTATTTCCGATATTCAACCATTACTCAATTGGCTGATCGTGTCACTACCCGATCCAATGTCTTTGCCGTGTGGGTCACCATTGGTTTCTTTGAAGAAAATGCTGATCAGAGTGTTGTTGAAATCACACCAGTTAAGCGGCTTCGCGGCTTCTATCTATTTGATCGCTCCATTCCCGTCGCCTACCAGCAAGGACGCGACAATAATATCAGAGATGCAATCCTACTTCGGAGGATCATCGAATGAGCGAGACATCTGCCACACCACGCTCCCGCAGGCACGGTCTGACACTCGTGGAAATGCTGGTGGCGACCACCATGACCCTGATCATCATGGGTGTTGTCGCACAGCTTTTTGGAATGCTTGGAAACGGTATTTCAGGAAGCCGGGCAACGCTTGACATGAATGGCCGGATGCGAGGGATTGCCCAGCAACTCCGCCTCGATCTGGCTGGCATCACAGCAAAAACCCTTCCACCCCTTCGACCGGAGAGTGGCCTTGGCTATTTTGAGTTGCTTGAAGGAATACGATCCGAACCAACTTCTGGTGTCTCTCTGACAGGAGACTGTGACGACATCCTGATGTTCACGACAAAATCAGCCGGGGATCCATTTGTCGGCCGATATGATAATGGTACGAGTGTCAGCACAATTGAATCGCCCTATGCGGAAGTGATCTATTTCTGCCAGCCAATGGATCCGCAGGATCAACTTGCTCCCGGAACGACCCTGCACGCGCTCTACCGGAGGCAACTCTTGGTCAGACCCTATGTCGGGCTTCCGCCATTTCAGGGAAACAGCAATCGGGTTACCGGGGCACTCCCTGCCCTTTATGACAACTACGATATTTCTCTTCGGACAGTTGGCAGTGGAACGTTTTCTCCCAATACACTTGGTGACCTGACCAAGCGGGAGAATCGCCTTCTTCACAATCCCAATCCTAATGCTGGCGGCAGTGTGACAGGCCCGGCTTTTCCTTTTGATGTTGGCGCGGCTCTCAACACCAATGGGTATCTTGATGCTCAGTTTACAGGTGACAGACAGGGCGAGG
>JBDOMS010000137.1:0-2855 GCA_039831735.1 Pirellulales bacterium | reverse complement strand
CATCTTTCGATAGTCCTTGAACCGCTGCACCTGAGGATACGACTCGAAACTCTTGCCACCACGTTTTTCATCAACGTCCACAAGCGCAATGATATTTTGACTTTGCAGTTCTTTGAGGTTGGCCTCACCACGGCCACCAACTCCAATAAATGCAAGATTGAGTTTCTCACTTGGACTGTCTCCTGCTCGCGAAGGTGTACTCAAGGAAGCCGCAATGGACGATGCTAGAATGGATTTCAGTGCGTGCCGTCTATTGTTTTTGTGCGTCATACCTGCCCTCACAGTAAAACCTGAACGTTTTAGGAAAAGTCACCCACTGTTTGTAACAATCAACCCTGGCGAGTCAACCTTTTCATGTACCTGAAGTGACTCTCATTGCATGGCTAGGCTGCTCAACATCCTGTAGGGCAACACGCTGGAAAACTATTGGCACATCCTAGGGGTGTTGACCGAGTAATCGGACATCACACTCACATGCAAGTCCAAACCTCTTAACAGGTTCCTGCTCGCAATCCGCACATGACTGTTTCTCACCAAACAAGGCATCAAGCTTTGGTGTATTTGCTTCCTTATTGTGAACATAACACACCACACTGATGATACTTCTGGTACATAGTGGAAACGTATCGTGATATACAAAATTATTCACGAAACCATCACAACGTTCTGCTTATCGCTTTTGAATGTCATGCATCCACACTATTCTTTTCTATCGGAGGTTATTTCAAACCCTTATACTTTCATCACTGGGTTCTTGCATCCGCTTTTCCTTCTTGAAAGAATCTTCTCTGGGACTATCGGCAAAGCACACTGAGAACGGAAAGTTACAATGAGCGAACCACGGGGAATCGACTGGAGTGATCCAGATGCCGTCGCTGCATGTCTCGATGAATATCACAATAGATTACTCACCTTCATCTCAAATCGAATGTCTCCACAACTGCGTCAGCGGGTTGATGCAGATGACATTCTTCAGGAAGTTGGGCTGTGTGCTCTTCGCCGCACAGATCATGAAACGGTAAGAGATGCCCCTGACTATGAACCTTTTGGATGGCTATGCCATATTGCTGAACAACGGATAATTGATGCTCATCGTCGACATGTCGTTGCTGGAAAAAGAGATATTCGAAGAGAGGTTTCAATTGAAGCAACCCGCCACGGTTCAGGTGGACATGCCGTTGGTCATGTCGCATCACTCTTAGCTGCAAGCCTGACGTCAGCTAGTGAACTTTTTGTACGAAAAGGCCAAGAGGCCAGACTGGGGCACGTTCTTGCAACACTTCCAGATCGCCAACGGGACGTCCTTCGCATGAGGTATGTTGAAGGCCTTTCAACTCGAGAAATTGCAGAACGAACAGGCATGTCCGATGGTGCGGTTCGAGTTCTCTTATCACGGTTAATGAAACAGTTACAAACACTCCTAACACTTCGATCTGATGAAGAAGGAGATACTACCGATCAGTAATCATCTCTTCATGCACTTTCACGTTGTTCGTCCAGAGCCCTCAATGGATTTGCAAAACGAAGAATCGCTTCAATATCACCGTCAATGATTTGACGTGCCCAATTGGCAAATAGAAGACCTATCAAGCCAGCTGCTGTCAGCAGAATGAGTGCCATTCGATCCACTGAACTATGAACGACTAACAACAGCCCGAGTGTTACCAGAGGAACTCCTCCAGCAACGACAAGAAAAAAGCTGCTCCGCTGACTGAGTTTCTTGAGCAGAAACGTATCACCGTGTAATCGCCCAAAGTCCTTACCAGATTTGAGTTGCTTTGGATAAAACACTCTCAGTGACATCAAGGCTGTAAGAAAAAAAGGGTAGACTGCTGCCAGGAGTCCGCATACCAATGGAGACTGTAAGAACAACACCACTGCTTCAAATGGCAACTGGCCAACAGACAACCACATCCCAATAGGGAAAAAGATGCCCGCAAGAAACCATTCAATAACTCCAATCGATGCTGCCACCTCACCAAGGAGAAGACTTTTTGCTCGCGCACGCTGCCGCTGTGCTGGTTGACACTCTGGTTTACAAATACTTCTTGTGATTGGCCTTGTGAACGCAATCACAAAGAGTATGCCCCCACCAAATGCACACGCATTAATCATGAGGCTTGTTCGATAAAATGCTAGTTGCAGTACCTCTTGCTTTGCAGACCACATTGGATCAGCAAACATTTCCATGAGCAGGCGATGATTGTAATTGTAGTTGAATGCCGCAAGAATGAGATTCGGAAGTAAAGCACAGGCTGCAACTGTCCAGAACGGACTTTTTCCACACACAAAACGCCATCCTTCACTGAACGATGTCATGAGCCATGCAACTCTCGGAACCAGACACAGTTGCAACTGCATTGCCAGTTCTTCACCGCTTTCTGGACGTTTGTCTCGGTCAGCAGCCAAACATTGCTGCAATACCACCATCAATGGATGTGCATCAGCCGCACTCGAACACAAATTGAGATCATAGCGCTCTTCCTCTCGAGTCGCCGTCATGTTCGCAAGGACTTCCTGCATGTTATCCGTTATTGAATTCGGATCGATAAACGGCCTCCTGCCACAGAGTAACTCAATAAGCATTACACTCAGAGAATAAATGTCTGACCGTGCGTCAAGATCCGTGGCCTGCCTTTCATGATGGCAATCAAAAGCCTCAAGATGCTCCGGAGACATATATGGGAGACTTCCACCAAAACATGCTGACACTCCTGATGCCGGATGGTTTGCCATCGTACTTGTATTGAAATCAGCAAGATGTACGGAACCATCTGCCCCCAACAACACATTGGCCGGTTTGACATCATGGTGAAGGATTCCGGCACTATGGGCATGATCCAGAGCTAAGGCCA
>JBDOMS010000688.1:0-2856 GCA_039831735.1 Pirellulales bacterium | reverse complement strand
CAATGCTCTCGCAGGATACTCAAGAAACATCGTTTCTCATGAACCAGGTACAACGAGAGACGCAGTTGAAACGCGCATGGTCCTTGATGGATGGGAAGTTGATCTCATCGATACGGCGGGAATTCGAGAAGCCGAGACAGTACATTCTGAGTCAGAAAAACAAGGCATTCAAAAAGCCCTCCGCGCTGCACAGTTTGCCGATTTAGTCGTGAATGTACAGCCCTCGCCATTTCATTCCTCAAGTCCCAGTCATGTTGTTGAAAACGCATATCCCAAAACAATATGTGTTCTTTCAAAGCATGACCTCACCCCTGATCACACCTCACCTGAGGGTTTTGTGAGCACGTCCGCTTGTACAGGACATGGAATCCAGAAACTGATGAATCTTATTGTGAGGTCACTCCTTGCTGATGTTGCGAATCAGCCTGAGCTTCTTGAAGGCCCGGTTCCTTTTACAGAACGACAAGTCAGGTATCTCAAAACCCTCATACAGACCTAATGCCATCACCATCTGCCATCCGGTTCATTAGACTTAATACCGGGGCAATGATGGATTCACACATGCACTCCACTGGTCAATTCCGCCCTTCATACTCGATGCTTTCGAAAAACCTTTATCTCGGAGCCAACGAACAACCCGAAGGCTTCTGACCCCATGGTGACAGTACACAATAATTCTTTTTGCTCGCCACGGTTCAAGCTCATCAATCCGGGCAGCCAACTCACCCATGGGCAACAACCTGGCTCCTTCAATCCTGACGATTGCAAACTCCTCCTGCTCACGACAATCAAGGAGCATCACATCGGATGCCGAATCAGCAAGTATTTCCGAGATATCCTTGGGAAGGAGCTCCATCGGATCGTTGTGTTTCATACCGTTGCCCTGTGATCTTTCTTCCGTGATACTCGGGAGTACGCCCCACGGCGCCATTCCATGAGCTCCCTCAGGGTTGCTCCTGTAAAGAGAAAGCGTCCTCAATACGCATTATACAACGAAAATGGGGGGCAGCTTTCGCCACCCCCCACTGTCGGTATTATCTCTACGCTAGGACCGCATCAGTCACGAACATTGAGATATGATGCGATGGCAACGTTTCCAGTGGCTGACTGGAGAGCGGTGTTTTCGGGAACGAATTGTACACCACCATCAGCCTTCAACATGCCTCTGGTTCCAGGATGATCAGAAAAGAAACCAGCAGCTCCACTTGCAGCTGGTGCTCCATCATACTTCCCAGGAGCAGCTGCTGCTGCATTTGAAGCAAACTTGCCAGTACCATTCGCCCAGTTTTGAAGAGGCACTGGAGTTGCACCCTTGCCGCGAGCGCTTTCACCAACAACAAACAGCTTGCTCGTACCTCGCTGCTGCATCACGCTAAAGCCTAGGCCGCGATATGGCTGGCTTGTTGCCTGAGCTTTCATCGCTCCCTGAACAGACGAAGTACCGATAGCGTTGATCGTTCCAGAGCTTACTGTTCCAGCAGCACCAAGAACAGCGACGTAGCAGGTTTCTGAAGGATCCACACCCAGCGAGTATGACGGGCAGGCAACACCAGCAACTGCGTTTGTGTTTCCGCCAGCCCCTGGCCCAGCAGCAGTGTAATTGATCTGCCCAGCACCAGTGCCAACAAGGTTACTTTCCTCCATACCTGGAAGAACCTGAGCGATCCAAGACCAACCGTTGCTATAGGCCCCATTTCCAGTTGGAGCAGTACCAGCCTGAGGGCTTACACTAAATCCAGCCACCATACGGGTGTTTGCTGCAGGAAAATAATTGTCTGCACCTGAAGCATTTGCATCAGCCCAGGTGTGAAGACCAAGACCGAGTTGCTTGAGATTATTCGAGCATGAGCTTCGCCGAGCAGCTTCACGTGCTGCCTGAACAGCGGGCAAAAGAAGACCAATCAAAACACCAATGATCGCAATGACCACCAGAAGTTCAACGAGCGTAAAGCCCTTTGATTTCGAAGATGAATGAAGCATCGAAGATTCCTCCGCCCAGCATTCGGGCATAAAGTAAAAAAAGTAAAAAATAAGGCCCCAAAACACATGGAACAATCCTAGGCTCTAAAGCATTAGACTCTAAAGGTCCTACAACTGACAGTGCCCCTGACAGACCAATATTAAACTTGAGACTTCGAATTAGTCAATCCCTCGGTTGCATAATCTAGAATCTACTTAGGTTTTTTCCTTTTTCTGTGAGCGTTTGTGACGAATTTTCCATCCAAAACTGGCCAAAACTCCATTGATAGAGCATTTGCTGAGCAGGTTGTGCTTCGGCTTCAAAAATGTGGACACACCGCATTTCTAGCTGGAGGATGTGTTCGTGATAAGCTGCTCGGCCGGGAGCCTACCGACTACGACATCGCCACATCCGCGCATCCAAAACAAGTTCGGAAACTCTTTGGGCACCGGAACACCATCGCCATTGGCGCAGCTTTTGGGGTAATCACCGTTCTGGGCCCTCGCGGCACTCGCTCTGTTGACGTCGCCACGTTCCGAACAGACAAATCCTATTCGGACGGCCGCCACCCAGATGAAGTGGTTTTTTCCACACCTGAACATGATGCTGAGCGACGAGACTTCACAATCAATGGACTGTTCCTAGATCCGACCACCGGTGACGTGCATGATTTCGTTGGGGGAAGAAACGATCTTGCGGCCGGCGTTATTCGAGCTATTGGTGACCCGACGAAACGTTTCAGTGAGGACCATCTGCGGATGCTCCGGGCGGTACGATTCTCTTCAACATTTAACTTTGCGCTTCATGAAAACACGCTGTCAGCCATCAAGGCAATGAGGCACTGTGTTGGCACAGTCAGTCCAGAACGGATCGCACATGAAATTCGGCGCATGTTT
>JBDOMS010000469.1:0-12712 GCA_039831735.1 Pirellulales bacterium | reverse complement strand
ATGCTCGCGTGTTTGTCCTGACGTTGCGATCATGTTTCCAAAATATCACGCTGGTCCAATTGATGGTGGACCGGTTTCAGATACAGATGTCACGCGAGAAAAAATGAAGGTCGATATTTCGGCACTCCTTGGTGGAGATATTTACTCAAAACTTCGTGAACGAAGTGTCGAAGCGAAGAAACGTTTTTCTCGTGAGCGTTCAGCCGATAAAGCGTTAGCTGAGCGGAGGCGCTGCCTGACAAAGCTCGCAGACACGGCTGCAATCCCACGTGAGGTGCTTGATGCACTTCCAAGCCCAGAGGAAATTCAACGCCGAACTGAGGCTGCGGCGGCACGTGCAGAAGCTGCTCGGGCTGCTGGAGAGCCTAAGTCCTGACACAATCACGACGCGCATGCATAATAGATGGTATCATGATCATCTGAAAATAATAAAAAATGTCCACAACAGTCCGGTCTACAATCCCGCTTGCAATTCTTCCCGCGCCAGTGCCTCCGGCACTGATTCGTACGCGCGCACCGCATCCTTCTATCCCCCAGACAAAACCAGAGCGGGATTTACTCTTGGAGTCCATTCGTCGTGCCATGAAAGCTTCAAAAGCTGTGGCTCCTCTGAGCATTGAGCAGCTGCAGAGCCTTGCTCGAGCAGCGCTGAAAGAATCGGATTTAGATGAGCGTTATCTGGATTATGCGGTGGTGCTTGTCAATAATGAGTCATGGCGAGATGCTCTCGCTGCTGTGCCGTTTGAGCGCCGGCTTCTTTTGATGCCAAAATGTTTGCGTGAAGATAATCGCTGCCCAGCTCCATTTGATGAGTTTGGCCTCCTTTGCAAGCAATGTGGTCTTTGTTCAATTCAAGATTTTCAGCAGGAGGCTGAGCGGCTTGGATATGCAGTTTTGGTTGCTGAAGGGTCAGCACTTGTGATGTCTATGATACAAACAGGGCAGATTGAGGCCATTGTTGGTGTAAGTTGTTTGCCGGTACTTGAAAAAACCTTTCCTCATGTACAGGCTGCAGCCGTTCCCTCGGTTGCCGTTCCCCTTTTGCAAGATGATTGCATCGATACAGCAGTAGATGTTGATTGGGTGTGGGATTACATCCATCTTGAGGCCGCCGACCATTCGCGACGGCTTGATCTCGGAAGCCTCCATGAAAATGTAAAGGGTTGGTTTGAAAGAACGACACTCGACGCGTTAATGGGAGAGCCGCAAGGACATGCGGAAGAGGTCGCTCGTGATTGGCTAGCGGTTGGTGGTCGGAGATGGCGTCCCTTTTTAGCAGCATCAGTGTTTGTGGCTTTGCAACCGGATGAAGATATTCAAACAGCATCAATGATTCAAAAAATTGCCGTGGCTGTTGAGTGCTTTCACAAGGCATCACTCGTCCACGACGATATTGAAGATGGTGATCTCGAGCGATACGGGAAGCCAACGTTGTGTGGAGAATACGGTGTACCAATTGCACTAAATGTCGGTGATGTTCTCATCGGTGAAGGATATAGGCTTATTGCCGATTCGGGGCTTGATAGTGAACGAGTGCGCGCCGCTGTGGTTGAGGCATCAAACGCTCAGCGACTTCTTTGTCGCGGGCAGGGTGCAGAGTTATCGTGGAGTCATCAACCGTGTTCTTTATCAAGTCGGCAGGTTTTGGAGATTTTTCGCCTGAAAACGGCTCCGGCTTTTGACGTCGCCTTACAACTTGGTGCAATTGCTGCAGGCCGTGCGGATGATTTTTCAGAGGTTTTGCGGGCATATAGTGATGCGGTAGGTGTGGCATATCAGATCAAAGACGACCTGGATGATCTTGTTGATGATTCAGGGTTGATGCGAGATGCAGCATCACGTCCGAGTGTCGTCATTGCTCTCGCCGCGGAACGAGCACGGGGTGATGATCGTGCGATGTTAGGTGGTCTCGCGGCGGGTAAAGCCAATACGACGATCACGGCTGATCACGTTCGCACTGCAATCAAAGTATCAAAAGCTGATGAGAAGGCAGCCCTTTTGTTAGAGGGTTACAAAGAGCAAGCAATTCGGGCACTTGATGAGTTGCTCGATCCAACGCTCAAGGGTCTTCTTCGACGTATAGTTGCCCGGATTTTTAATGAGCTTGCATTTGAAGGCTATTGCCGAGAGCAAGAGATGAAGGCTCAGTCTCAGAAATCGGTCAATGACCCATCCAGTGATCCATCATAGATTGTGACAAAGGCATGAGCCGTCGGCTGCAAATGCTTCAGGTCGCTCGGCTTGCCCAGCGAACACTTGGGGATGCAGCTGAGCTTGTCGTCAAATACATCAAGAGTCTCTCGACCCCAGAGGGTGGCTATGCAAATCGTGGCGGACAGCCTGATTTGTATTACACGCCGTTTGCACTGGATTGTCTCGTTGCATTGACGACATCGCCGAATGATGAAATCAACCTCAAAAAAACAAATATGACACGCGAATGGCTTCAGGCATTCGGTGATGGTGCATCACTTGACTTCGTCCATCGCTGTTGCCTTGCACGTGCATGGGCCTCGCAGCCGACAACTACTCTGGACAAAACGGTACGTGCAAGCCTTGTAAAGCGAATTGAAAGTACTCGTTCGAAGGATGGCGGTTTTGCAGCTGTGTCTGGAGCTAAGGAAGGCACTGCATACGGATGCTTTCTGGCAATCAATGCTTTTGCTGATTTGCAGCAACCCCCACTTTCATCTGACGATCGAAAAGGGATTGCGAACTGCCTTGAATCGCTTCGTACTCAAGATGGAGGTTGGGCGAATGCAGTTGGACAACAGCGGGGATCAACAACTGCATCTGCTGCAGCCATCGCAACACTCGCGTCATTGGAGTTAGGCGTACCCAAAAAATCTGCTGAGTTTCTTCTTGCTCAACAGCATTCAAGTGGTGGCTTTGTTGCAGCTCCGGAAGTTCCCATGCCAGATCTTCTGTCGACCGCAGTTGCCCTGCATGCCCTTGATACTCTCGAGCATGAATGGCGTGATTCTCAAGAGCTTGTTCTGGATTTTCTTGATTCGTTATGGTCAGCAGAGGGAGCCTTTCATGGTTCATGGGCAGATGATGAGCCTGACGTGGAATATACGTTCTACGGGCTCGTTGCCTTGGGTCACGCGAGCGTATGACATTGCCTGGAAAAACCTAATGAAAGAACTGCACTATTGTAGGTCAGGTGAAATGGATGCCGCTCGTCGGAAGGCCATTGACGCATTGATTTCTAATCGCGGGCCTTCTGGATATTGGTCTGGCTATCTGTCATCGAGTGCCCTTTCGACGGCAACGGCAATTACCGCACTTTACCTGATGAATGGGCAGGAGCATGCACATGCTATTCATCATGGCGCATACTGGCTTGTTCAGACCCAGCTAGATGATGGCAGTTGGGGTGATACGGTGAAGAGCCAAGGAAATCTTTCTACAACACTCTTATGTTGGTCAGCGCTTGGAGCAATCTGTGGCCAGCATGTTCAGAGTGATGAAAAAAAAGTGGAGTATGAAGCTGCAGTAACAAAGGCTGGAGCGTGGCTCACAAAGCAAGCAGGAGGCCTCAGTTCTGAGCACATCGCCCACGCCCTCAATGATATATATGGGAAAGACCGTACCTTCAGCGTCCCAATTCTTACAATGGCTGTGTTGTGCGGTCGATTTGGTAATCCACAAGATCCGTCTGTATGGACAATTGTTCCGCAACTTCCCTTTGAATTGGCTGCACTCCCTCAGTCCTGTTTTCGATTGGTAGACATGCAGGTAGTCAGTTATGCATTGCCGGCTCTGATTGCAATTGGACAAGTGCGCCATGCGTATGCTCCTACAAGATATCCAGTTGCACTGATTCGGCACGCTACGATTGAGAAGACATTGCGTACACTTGAGCGCATCCAGCCGAGGAACGGTGGTTTTCTTGAGGCCACGCCGCTAACGTCATTCGTGACGATGAGCTTGGCTGGTATGGGTCGACGGGATCATGTGGTTGCAGAACGAAGTGTCGCATTTCTTACTAACTCCCAACGCGCTGATGGAAGTTGGCCGATCGACACAAATCTTTCCACATGGGGAACAACACTTTCAGTGAATGCGCTTGCTGCTGCAGGACATTTAGATCAATACTTAGATCTTGATTCACGAAAAATGATTCGCGAATGGTTGTTGTCTCAGCAGTGGTGTAGGCAACACCCATATACAGGCGCAAAGCCCGGAGGATGGGCATGGACAGATCTTCCGGGAGGTGTCCCCGATGCTGATGATACAAGTGGTGCAATCATTGCATTGTGGAATCTTGAATCAGCCGAATCACATTCGCCATCAATTGATGTTCGACGTGCTGCAGCACAAGGTCTTTCCTGGCTTTCAAATTTGGCGAACCGAGATGGGGGTATTCCGACATTCTGCCGTGGATGGGGGCGGTTGCCCTTTGATACCTCCTGTCCAGATATTACAGCTCATTTTTTAAGAGCTCATGACGTCTGGTCAAAAAATCCTGAGCCTATTCAGTTGAAAAGAAAACGTATTGTGCATGCAAGACGATATCTTTCAGCAACTCAAAGAAGTGATGGATCATGGAGTCCACTCTGGTTTGGTAACGAACATCATTTGACAAAGGAAAACCCAGTGTATGGAACAGCAAAAGTTGTTCTCGCGACTGGTGATTCACGGGGAGTGCAGTGGTTGGTGAATGCTATTCATAAGGACGGGGGAATTGGAGGTGGTCCTGGCATTCAACCATCAATAGAAGAAACAGCAGTGACGATCGAAGCCCTTGCCTCATGTCTTTCGAACACAAGTGGCTTGAAGATGAAACAGGACCAAGTACACGGCATCGCACGGTCCTTAGACAGTACTGTAGAATGGCTCGTTTCCCAAACAGATGGTGGCAGAACTTTTCCAACCTCTCCAATTGGTTTGTACTTTGCCAAACTTTGGTATGCAGATGACCTGTATCCATTAGTCTTTACCGCTGCTGCGTTAGAGCGGGTGGCGTCACTTAATGCAAGTCACTGAGTGAGATACTTGGAAGATCTCTCTTCGTGCCATTCACAACTTCCGACAAAGCATCAATTGCAGCAACCCAATCAGCTAACGTTGTCTCCCAATGACTTGACAGTCGCACCGTCCCTAAAAGATCTTGTTTTTTGACACCTAACGCCTCGACACCAATGGCTGAGGCTATCCGAGGAATAGAGTCGGAGCCTGCACTACACGCAGATCCAGTTGAGGCAGCGATGCCAGCACGATCTAAACGAGCAATAATCTTTTTCCCTTGTGTTTTGGGAATCACTGCCGCAATAGTATTCCATAGTCGATGCGTATCTTTTCCAAGAATAACAGCCTGTGGGATTTGTTTCTCGAAGTGCTGTTCGGCTTTGCGTCGCGTATGAAGCCAATTCTTGTTTTGTTGTTGTATTTCTTGTTCACGGGCTTCAAGAGCCGCAAGCATAGCAGCGATACCTGCTACATTTTCCGTGCCTGCGTGATGTCCATTCTCTTGTGGCCCTCCTCGATCACCATGAAAGTCACACAGGTTTTCTGGGATAACGAGAAAACCAATACCCCGCGGGCCTCCGAATTTATGCCCACTACCACTAATCCAATCACAGACGCCCAGACCGCGGGATGGCATTTTCCCAAACCACTGAGCAGCATCAGTATGGAAGGGAATCTGATGATGTCGACACATTTCACTAATTTCAGCCCAAGGCTGGATGACCCCAGACTCATTGCTGGCTGCCATTATGGATACGAGGGCAACCGCCTGAGAATGAAGGTGCTTGGATAGGACTTCTGTGGAGACTGTGCCTGTGCAATCAACAGGGATGTCGATTACTTGATGTGGCATGGATGTGTGAAACGAGTCAACTACGCATGGATGCTCAATTGCAGAGAGGCATGAAAAAACTTCAGGTGGTATTGTCTTTGCAATAAAGTTCGCGAGCATGTTTGCTGAGGCTGTTGCACCAGCAGTGAAGATGATTCGATGAGGAGCACAGTCGATGAGTGAGCCAAGCCGTTCTCGGCAATCTTCAAGAATCTCACGAGCACGTGTTGCCGCCGCATACAGTCCGGACGGGTTGTGCCAGTTATGTTGAGCAGTATCAATCCATGCCTGTCGAGCAGCAGGGTGAAGAGAAACCGTCGCATTGCAATCAAAGTAGAGCACGTCGTTATTGGGCAGGAGAAATCGAAAGCTGGCGTCAATTTATAGTGAACATGAAACGATCATTGAATTGTACGAGTGGGATCAATGTTTTACGACTCTCTCGGCGTGCATGCGTTATCCAGAGCAAGATAGTAACAAGAAATCAAAAATGCCCCATCGGACAGGAACTTTTGAGGACCGAGTTAGCGATTTCTTCGTGCAGACGGTATGGTTGTAGTGTGCGGGATATTCCTACTAGAGCAGGCTGATTTGTGTGAGATCAACATTCAGTGATCAAGGAGTGTGCGACCATGAACTGCAAGACACACCTTCTCTTCATTCTCATTGCATGGTGTTTGACATCATATGTTGCGTGTTCAGCAACAGAATTCCATCCGGAGGGTTGGACAACGCATTCAGCACGGCCTGAGATTTGCCCAGAGTTCTCGTGGGATGAAAACGGTGGCCCCCGTGGACAGGGGGCATTCATCATTGCATCAAATGATCGTGAAGGTTTATCAGGACACTGGCAGCATGCTTTCAAAGTTCAGGGGAAAAAGCATTATCATTTTTCAGTATGGCGTCGATCTATCGATCAACCACATCTACGACGTGTTGGAACAGCTCGAGTTGTCTGGCTAGACAGTCAAGGTGAACTCGCGATGCGGGATGAAGTCTCAGAAGCATCATTTCGTCCGGGGGAATACCCACGAGCCCAACCTGAGTTTCCCCCTGATGGAAAGTCTGTTGATGGTTGGACTGAGTTGAGTGGGATCTATCAGGCCCCAAGTAATGCAGTACGTGCCGTTGTGGAACTTCACTACCGATGGGGGCAACCACATACACAGATCGCGTGGTCAGACGTTGGTTTCTCTGAGGTTTCTCCTCCAGAGCCTCGGTTGGTTAGGCTTGCGACGGTGCATCATCGACCAAAGGCTGGCAAAACACCCCATGAAAAATGTGAGCAATTTGCTCCACTGATCACAGAAGCTGCAAAGCAAAATGCTGATCTGGTTGTATTACCAGAGGTATTGACCTACTACGGAACCGGTTTGTCATACGCAGAGTGTGCAGAAACAGTCCCAGGCCCATCAACAAAGTACTTTGGAGAGCTTGCCCGCAACCATAACTGCTACATTGTGGTTGGATTATTCGAGCGTGAAAAACACTTGATTTATAACGTAGCCGTACTTCTTGGACCATCGGGAGAGGTTGTAGGAAAGTACAGAAAAGTCACATTGCCGCGGGGTGAAATTGAAGGAGGCATTATGCCTGGTGGCGACTATCCTGTTTTTGAAACACGATTTGGCAAAGTAGGAATGATGATCTGTTACGACGGTTTTTTCCCAGAGGTTGCTCGTGAGTTAACAAAGAATGGAGCGGATGTTATCGCGTGGCCTGTGTGGGGTTGTAACCCAATGCTTGGAGCTGCTCGTGCGTGTGAAAACCATGTTTATGTGGTGAGCAGTACCTATACTGATGTTTCTTCAAACTGGATGATTTCAGCTGTTTATGGTCAAGATGGTCAGCCACTTGCACAAGCGAAAGATTGGCCTTCCGTCGCCGTTGCAGAAGTTGATCTCGGTAATACTCTCCACTGGCATAGTCTTGGTGACTTCAAGGCACAGATCCCAAGGCATCGTCCAATTGTACCGATAGATCGCATGACTCATGACTAGTTGTGCAGTCAGATCCGACACGTTCTGTGAGTACAACATGTAGGAAACGGAGCATATTGTCTTGCACATGATTCATTGCAACAGAAGTTTTCAGCTGCCTCTATTGCTGCTACTCGTACCCGGAATGTTGCAAGCAGCTGTTCCGTATCAAACATCGCATCCGCCAAATATTATCTTTTTACTCGCAGACGATCAGCGTCCAGATACGATACATTCTCTTGGGAATGCCCATATTCAGACACCCTCTCTGGATCATCTCGTTGATTATGGGACTGTTTTTCTGAATGCCATTACTGCGGTTCCAATCTGTGTTGCCAGTCGTGCTGAAATACTGACTGGTCGAGATGGATTGCATAATGGAAAGCAGAATGCTGGCTACAGCCCGTACACCCATGCTGTTGCGTGGGGGTCTGCATTAGCTCAAGCAGGATACGATACCTGTTATGTTGGAAAATGGCACACACAAGGTCGCCCAAGTGATTTTGGGTATGTAAAAGCAAAGAGTTTGTTTGGAAGTGGCGGAGGTGCCTTTCCACTAACGCATACTCGTGATTGGAAAGGTATGGATGTCACTGGATATCGTGGTTGGGTTTTTCAAACCGACGACAAACAATTATTTCCTGAGCGATGTGTTGGTCTTCTGCCAGATATCAGTCAAGACTTTGCCGATGCTGCTATCGACTTTATCTCATCAACTCAAGATCAGCCATTTTTCTTACATGTCAATTTTACGGCGCCTCATGACCCGCTTTTTATTCCAAAAGGTTGGAGCAAGACTGAGTTGCCTGCACCTCCGGTGCCAGCAAACTTTTTTCCAGAACACCCGTTTGATCATGGGAATCTTCAAGGACGAGATGAAAAACTATTTCACTGGCCAAGAACAGAAGACGAGACGCAGTCTGGTTTGGCCGTGTACTATGCTGTGATTGAGCATCTTGATCAGCAGGTTGGAAGAATTCTAGAGTCTCTTCGGGCTACAAAAAAGTTAGCGAATACCGTGATTATCTATTCGAGTGATCATGGTTTGGCCATGGGAAGCCACGGCCTTCGAGGGAAGCAGAATATGTATGAGCATTCCATTGGTGTCCCACTGATTTTCTACGGTGTCGGCATTCCAGCCGGGCAGGTATGTGAAACCCAGTGCTACCTACGTGATCTGTATCCAACCACGTGTGAACTTGCAGGTGTTGATGTTCCTCTAACCGTTCAAGGGAAGAGTCTGAAGCCAGCGATCGACGATAACACGTTGCAAGTTTATGACGAAGTCTTTGGGCATTTTCGTGATTCCCAGCGCATGGTTCGAACCAACAGATGGAAATTGATCTGTTATCCACAAGTAGAGAGAGAACAGTTGTTCGATCTCAAAAAAGATCCATTTGAAATGAAGAACCTCATCAATTCACCTGCGCATGCAACCATCGCAGAGAACTTGCGAACAAAACTATTGGCATGGCGAAAAAGCCACAATGACGTCACATTATCTCCTGACAACCCCGCGAGGTGAAATACCCTATGCAGTTGCGCATGCAGTATTGCGCAGGAGAAAAGAAGCGGCCAGCTGTTTTCAATCTGTGGGTATGCCAGCCTTTTTATAGTGTGCGGCTTTCTCCTTTGTATTTTCAAGGATCGTGATGGTACCTGTTTTTTCATCATATCCATACATCTGAAAAGGACGGAGGGGATTGAACTCAACTCCATGCTCCTTAAGAAGTTGTACAAACTCCTCAACCGTCGGCTGTTTTCCATGAAGGGCTTTTTGAAGGTCAACAGCGTGTTTCAGGTTCAATACTTTTGCCCGTGACCGAACGGTAACATAGGCGCTAGCTGCCTGGGAGAGAGGATCGTTGCCTCGAATTTTTTGGTCAGCAACAATGATATTTGGATCCTTGAGTGCTTTTGCTGAATCAACAATATTTGCTGGTACCTTTGGTATATCTGCAGCGTACGTATGCAAAAAGAGGCTCCACACAATGATTCCAAAAACTGGAAGCGTTTTTCTCACGACAGCACCCATTATATTTCCCTTTCATTATGGCTTCACTGGTCAGCAACATGATGACCAGGAAGGAACGCAATCCGTATTATCTTGAAAATGACTCCCCCTCCAAGTGCAACCTGAATCGATAGTTGATTCCCGTTGTGTCAGCGGTCATTGCCTTCCTTGCGGATTGACCATCTTGCATCTGAAAATCATTGTACGTGGGTGTGTGAACACTGATATCATGAGTCTGGCGAACAGTGGACATGCAATATCAATTTTGGAGGTCAGGGGTATGGGGACCAGGTCACAATATGGTGGATTCTTTTTTGGAATGACATTTGTTTTGGCATTGTGCTCTTTCAGTCAAGGGTGGGGAACTCCACCGAAAAGCGCATCGGATTCACTGCCCCCGCAACAGCCAGAAGTCAAAGGAGGTCCAGCAGCTAAAAGTCAGAGGAACCAATCTGACACCATCCAACGTCGAACATCACGATTTCAAAAACTTCTGTCGGGAGTCACTCTCATCGGGCGTTTTACGATTGACGGCAATAAAAAAAAGGATGAGTTCCCTCAGGAAGAGGAGTACACCATCACATCTGCAACACCACTTGGTGGCGAGTTGTGGCTCATTACTTCTCGCATTAAGTATGGAGACGTTGACACGACCGTCCCTGTGCCAGTCGTGGTAAAGTGGGCAGGAGACACCCCCATGATTACACTTGATAATATCACACTCCCTGGGATGGGTACTTTTTCAGCAAGGGTGTTCTTTCATCGTGGTCGGTATGCCGGGACATGGCAGCATGATGACATTGGAGGACATATGTTTGGATCACTCACACATCGTGACAAGGTGAAGTAACCTCAGATGGTCAAGAATCTGTCTGACTGGAACCGTGAAGACATTGATCGCTTGATCATGATGGCCTGGGAAGATCGAACCAGTTTTGATGCGATTCGAGGTCAATTCGGTCTGACTCCCGGAGAAGTCATTAAAGTAATGCGGCAGGAGTTGAAGCCACGTTCATTTAAGCTTTGGCGACAACGAACGCAGGGGCGAGTGACCAAGCATGAGGCCAAGTTTGCAGAAACGGATGCTGGTCATCAACTACGACGATTTCGTTCTCAGTCGCAGCGGGGATAGGTCGTTCGGCCTGTGGCAACGTTACTTGAGTTTGCGATCAATACTTATCAGCCGTTGTTCGATACGAATGACAAGGAGTATTAGCTCAGGAAGAGAAAGGAGAAAAAGTGCACTTATGACAAGATAAGGGAAGAAACTAAAGCTTATGGGTGTTCGCTGCATGAAAAATAAAGAGAGGAAAAAAATTGCAAGTCCAAGACTAATATAGCCACAAAACTTGAATGCCAGTGAGAGTCTTCGTAGTGCTGGGTAGTTGGACCATTCACTTAGTTTTTTTTGCGGTGGCGAGATTGATTCAGACTGCAGTGGGCCTGTCGTGCTCATGAAAAACTCTTCTCAGTATGTTCACTCTGACTTGTATGGCGTCTTTTTTACAGAGTCTAAAGGTCCTAGTTTATTATCACAACAAAAAATGGTTTCTTCAAAATGTATTCTTGTGTTTCATAATCTCTCTTTCACATCTGTAGGGGGCGTCGTTTGGCAACGGAAGCCACATGTGAGCCTAGCGATCACGCAATCACGTCCTGAATCACATGGCCATGAACATCGGTCAGACGGAACTCTCGGCCCTGGTATCGATACGTCAATCGTTCGTGGTCGATCCCTAGGAGATGAAGAATTGTCGCATTGAGGTCGTGAACGTGGACACCGTCTTCGGCGACGTCCATTCCGAAGTCATCGGATTGACCATAACTGACACCTCCTTTGACTCCACCACCCGCCAACCACATCGTAAATGCGTCTTTGTGGTGGTCGCGACCGGAAAGCCCTTTGTCTTTTGCATTACCACCCTGACGCAGAGGTGTGCGGCCAAATTCTGAACCCCAGACGATCAGTGTGTCTTTTAGCAGATCCCGTTGCCGTAGGTCCTTGATCAGTGCCGCAATTGGCTGGTCAGTCTCTTTACACTTTTTTGGCAGACGAGTTTGGATGCCACCGTGATGATCCCAATCAGCATCATACAGTTCAATTAGTCGGACTCCGCGTTCGACAAGTCGTCGGGCCAGCAGGCAGTTGTTGGCAAACGAAGCTTTGCCGGGCTGAGAACCGTATAGTTCCAACGTCTGCTTTGTCTCACCGCTAATATTCATCAACTCGGGAACTGATGCCTGCATGCGGTATGCCATTTCGTACTGCTGAATCCGTGTTTCGATTTCGGGGTCACCGGAGGCTTCGAACTGTTCCTGATTCAATTTGCTGAGTGCATCGAGAACCTGTCGGCGATCTTTGCGTGTTCGCCCATTTGGACTGGAGAGAAACAGCACGGGATCACCTTGAGATCGAAACTGGACCCCCTGATAAATGCTGGGTAGAAAACCACTTGACCACAGGCTCGCACCAGCACCGCCAGCCGGGCCGCTGAGCAGAACAACGTATCCCGGGAGGTCTTTGTTCTCCGAACCGAGGCCGTAGCTGACCCACGAACCGAAGCTGGGGCGTCCACCTCGGCTAAAGCCAGAATGCAGAAACATTTGCGCAGGAGCATGGTTGATTTCTTCCGAGTGAACAGACCGCATCACGGCCAGTTCGTCTGCAACCCCCGCAATGTGTGGAAGCAGTTCAGAAAACGTCTGGCCGCTTTCGCCATGTCTGTCGAAATTCCACGGTGAACCGGCAAGTGTTGAAGTCTTGCCAATAAACGCAAAGTCGCGCCCCTTGGTAATGTCCGGTGGGCACGGTTCGTTGTGCCGCTTTTTGAGTTCCGGTTTTTCATCATACAGGTCGAGATGAGACGGCGCTCCGATCATGTGCAAATAGATGACGTGCTTTGCCTTCGGAGC
>JBDOMS010000309.1:0-2874 GCA_039831735.1 Pirellulales bacterium | reverse complement strand
CTTTCGAAATCAGCTTGGCTGATACCTTCGGGAGCCCCGTGACCAATCTCAACATGATGCTCGGCATGAGCATGCGTATCATGCTGATCATGGTCATCCGCAGCAAGTACAGGAAGCCCTGCGAGCAGAGATACACACACGAGGAACATGATATTGGTTCTTAGTGAAGAATTCAGGATCACAGTATAATCTCCAAGAGCAACACTCTCTTTCCACACGCACGACTGAACCGCAGGGATGACGAGAGATGAAGCTTCTTGAATCCGCCTCGCCATCCCTACGTTAGCCGTGCACAATTATTCCGGCATGTTTGCCTTGAACATCCAAATTATTTAGGGGTGCACAGGAACAAAGCGTAGAACGTAAATCCTTCGATCAGTGCAGCAGCGATGATCATGGCAGTGAAAATGTTGCCTGCGACTTCGGGTTGTCGAGCCATGCTTTCATATGCAGCTGCAGCAAGTTTTCCAATACCGGAGGCAGCACCAATGACGGCCAGACCAACACCAATGTAAGGAGTTAGGTCAATAAGCGTGGTAACACCGCCACCCTCTTGGGCGCTGGCAATGTCCGCACATACAAACGTAAGAATCACAGCAGCAAGAATGCTCAGGCTGCGGAAGGATAACAGGGAACGAATCATCACGGTTCTAAACTCCTTGACAAACGGAAGTCGGAAATGAATCCGACTGAGGGATGGAAACACATGAATCGGTTGAGCCGATTTCTACAGAATTTTTTCTTTTTTTGAAGGGGTGTTTTTTCACGGGAGTTAATGCTGGTGGACAGCGGATCCTATGAAGAGGGCTGAAAGAAAGGTGAAAATATATGCCTGTAAGAATGCAACAAAAAGCTCGAGGACACTAAACAAGGTGCAACTCAGGACACTTATCCCAGTAACAGTCATCCACAGTCCCATAGAGTATGTGGCTGCAGCAGTGATAATGCCCATGATACCAAGAAGTACCAAATGCCCTGCAACCATATTGGCCAATAGTCGCACTGCCAAGATGAGGTGCTTGATACACAAACCGAGCATCTCAATTGCAAAAATCATTGGTTTCAAGATGATTGCCAGCGGCAGTGGGAGGTCCATGGAAGGGATCTGATTTTTGAAAAATCCAAAAAAACCAAATTTTCGCATCCCGGATACAACGACAGTCGCCATTGTGACGCCTGCCAGAGCAAGCGTAACGGAAAACGATGCCGTTGGTGAGCCTGCCCAAGGCACCATCCCAAGAAGATTGCACCCAAGAACAAAAAAGAAGAGTGTCAACAAAAGAGGAACAAAGCGGTCACCATCATGAACATGACGCTCGGTCGTTACCGAGCTTGAAGGTGCGTGTCCATCTTTTGAGTCATGTGTGGCTGATTGGTGATCATGGTCATCATTGTGTTCATGGCTGTCGATTGACGGCCGGGCGATCTGGTCTCTGACGAACAGAATGATGGCTTCAAACAAGTTTGCAAACCATCCGGTTGGACGCTCGCCGGAACGAAGTTTTGATGCGAGTCGTGAAAAAACGACGAGAAGAACAGCAGCTAAAACGACCTCAAGGATCATGTATTTTGAGATTCCAAAGCCTGATTCGACAGAGTAAAGGCTTCGAAGTTTTGCAAATGGCTGCGGAATAAGGATCTTTCCATCCATGGCATGATTGAATGCATGCACGTCCGATACATCTGGGTGCCCATTTCTGAGAAACTCCGGCACATCGTCAAGAGTCTGCCATCCCTGGCGCCACATCGCCTTCGGGACTTCAAAGAAGTAGCTGTCTTTGAGATGGTAAATCGGGTTATGGTCGGCCATGGAATGGCAATTTCAAAGGAAGGAAGAACGTTATTTCCAACGAACTCAGCCCAGAGTGTGTGGTATGTCAGTGAAAACGTCAATTCACAGCGATTCTTCTGCGAGAATGAGTCCCTTTCCTTGACCAAATAATGTTGAGAATGATGTCTGTTGCTAGCAGGATGAGGTAAAAAAATGCGAGGAGGCCATACGCGCCTGACTGACGGAATCCGTAGTCTTCTGACTGAAGCCAGACAAGCATGGCAAGCGGCATTGAGAGCCTGAAGAATACTCCAGCAAGACCAGTTGAGAGTGCTATTCCGGCCGTCTGAAACGGTATTCTAGAAACAAGCCAGCCAGATACCGACCCAATGCCACAAATCATTGCTGTGAGTGCAATCGCGCGTCGATATGAAAGAGATTTGTCACCGTAGGAATCTGCAAGGAGCACGGCTGCGACAAGAACAGAGACCAGAATGGTCAGCCCTATGAAGGTGCCTTTCGGAAAAGCAGCAGTTTGTTGGGGTGTACTATGGTTTTTGTTCGTCATGATTCTGTTTTGATAATTGAATAAGCCAGATGAGACCCACAATAAATCCTAAAATAAGGCCTGTGGCTCCAAGGAATGACATATCGAACCGATCGTCAAGCCATTTCCCCGCCACGCTGGGCAGAAACATTACGAAGCCAATTGCCATAATTCGAGACGCCCACGCTATTGCGTCTCCAACAGGGGATGCAGGCATGGTATGGAATGATCCCTTCGAGAAACAATCAGTGACACATCAGAAAGACAATAATGTTGTGACAAAACTGAACTGGGGAACCAGGATTTGAACCTGGACTAACTGGTTCAGAGCCAGTCGTGCTACCGTTACACCATTCCCCATCTGCCGGAGAAACCACCAGATTACCGTGCAAAAGACAGTGGGGCAATCGCACTCTGAATTGCCTGTTACCATACAGACTGTGTTACGAGGAGATTTTCTGTGGCTGAACTCATTTTTCGTTCTGGTAATCGCTCAGGTCAACGTATTGCTCTTTCGAGTCCCCGCGTCGTTATTGGTAGACATCCCGCGTGTGAT
>JBDOMS010000372.1:0-2884 GCA_039831735.1 Pirellulales bacterium | reverse complement strand
CAGCAGCACATTTGATTGAGGAAATAATTGCATGGTCTGCTTAGAGAACCGGATAACCTCGCAAACGCTAACGAGAAACTCTCACGGACCGTCAAAAAACCGATGAAGCAGCGAATCTACTCTCAAGAGGCCGTTTCGGGTGAGCCGGGGATGCCCCTCTCCCTGCTCCAGAAATCCCTCGGTGCGGAGAGACTCCCATTCTGCAGCCCATTCCTGAAGAGGATCGATCCCAAATTTTGACGTCAAGCGATCTGTATCAAGCCAGCCTCGCTTCAAACAAAGCACCATTTCACGAATAAGCAGTTCTCTACGGGTTGGTACAACACCCCGTGACACTGGCAACTTTTCACCCTCAACAGAAGAGAGATAGTCATCCCAATGGGGAGCATTCTGATAATGAATACCGGAAAGATGACCAAAACTAGCGACTCCCAGTGCTACTAAATCACTCCCTTCCCACAACATATCTCGATACCGAAAGTGAACCCGAGAAGGATCACGGATGAGCGTGTAGCCGCTGGAAATTGAATACCCGTTCGCAATGAATCGCTCAAATGCTCGATTAACCCACTCCCGTTTGGTAGGCCAATCCGCAACTGGAGTCTGCCCACCGGACTCTCGTGCATCGTGGACAAATGTCGTGTTGAGTGGTAACTCCATTTGGTAGATAGTGATGCTATCAGGCTCAAGGGAGAGTGTTTTTTCAATATTTTTTTCCCACGATTCATCTGTCTCACCAACCATTCCCGCAATCAAATCAACATTTGTATTGGGAAACGCTGCTTTTTTTATCCAGTCCCAAGCTTTCATAATTTCAGCTGAAAGATGAGCCCGTCCATTCGATTCCAAAATTTTGTCATCAAAGTTTTCGACCCCCAAAGAAATGCGTGTCATTCCAAGGGCTTTCAGTGCATGAACCTTTGGTTCTGAAAGTGTTCCTGGCTCACATTCAAATGTAACTTCCTCAGCGTCTTCCCAGCCGAAACTTTCATGAAGACCTCGCACCAAGCTTTCGAGTTGCTTCACCGATAGAAACGAAGGTGTGCCTCCTCCGAAGTAAACATACCGGAGGGCCCGACCATGAATCGCTTTCTGGGATGATGCTACCGAAGCCTCTCTGGCAAGTGCCTGCGAATATCGCTCCACATCCTTTGCCGAAACGTCTGTATAGACTCGGAAATAGCAAAACTTACAACGCTTTCGGCAAAATGGAATGTGCAGATAAAGACCTAATGGCTCATGCGTCGGAGGGGTATCAAATGCCTGAATAACCTTGGGCACAGCTTCGTCGTTCCACCTGGAAAAAAGTGGATAGTTTGCAACAAAATAACTTCCTGGTTCCGTTGTCTCACTCATGATGATTTGGTCGGGGTCATCCCTCTAGCTGCCAACAAATCTTCAAAATCACGCAAATGATAAGGGACCTTCGCCTTATCAAGAACCCTACAAAGACCACGCAGAGCAATGCCCATACCGTCTGGTCCACTTGTGCCACCAAACTGCCCACCTCCGCGTACGTGAGGTTCCAAGTCAACAAAAACCCCAGGGATCCCCCTCCTCTTAAGTTTTCGCGTGAGAGTTGGAAGCATGGCCTTCAGGTCACGCAGGATCTTCACATGCCCACCTACTCCGAGATCTGCCGGCACAAAGTTTGCCAACGTATCTTCCTCAACATGTCCGCCTCGTACCGAACGACTCACTCTTCGGTAGTCCTTAATATGAATCCAACCAAGTCCCGGCTTCATCACCTCCCACTCCTTGTAAACATCTGCCGTTGAATACCCTTGAACGATAAGATTTGCAGCATCAAATACTAGCACCAATGCCGGATGATTTACTCGACGATGAATCTCTGCCAAAAGTTGTCCCGTCTGACCAACGAGATTTGCTTCAACCTCGAGCCCAAACGTCAAGTCAGAGCGATGACATGCTTCGGTAATTTGGCCGATCTGATCTGATGCCTGCTCAAGATAGTCTGAAGGATCTTCTCCTCGTGGATGATAAAAAGAAAAACCTCGAATAAGTTTTGTCTCAAACGCATGCGCGAGATCACAGACTTTCTGAACATCTTTCTTGAGGTACTGCTTGAATGGAATAAACTTGTTGTTTGTTCCATCATTTTTTCTTAGGAGTTTGACTTTACCAATCGGGGAGGCAATGGACGCCACATTCAGACCATAGCGATCCTCAAGTTGTCGAATTCTTTGGATATCTCGCTTGGTCAGATTCATCACATTTTTGATACCTGAACCAACATCTATGTGTCGAATGCTGTAATACTCCAAGCCAATTGCAGCAAGTGCAGCAAACTGCTCTACAGCAGAGAGATCAAAAGCCGCTTCATCAGCAAGAGCCGAAAGCAGAATACGTGGCGTCTTCGTCATGAAGATGTGTCCTTAACAGATACAGAATGAGTTCCATGAGACTAGCGTACTGGTCGCAGATCGCTACCTGATGGATGAGAGATTACAATCTGGGAAGAAATTCCCCCTCGTGGAGTAAAGTGTGCAACAAGTGTGAGTTGTCTCGGCTGGAGCACTCCAAGCATATCTTCAAAAATTCGATTTGTGACATTTTCATAAAAAATGCCTTCGTTACGAAAGGATTGCAGATACAATTTCAGGCTTTTGAGTTCAACACAGGAAGACTCCGGAATGTACCGAAACGTGAGTTTCCCAAAGTCTGGCTGACCTGTTTTTGGACAAACTGAAGTAAACTCAGGACAAATAATCTCAATGGTATAGTCGCGATCAGGAAATTGGTTTGAAAACGTTTCCAAAAGATCACGAGAGGGTGTGTTGTGTGTCATGAGAATGAGTGTGCCATGAATCCTATAGAATCGAAAGCGGTAGCTGTTGTTTTGCTGTCAGGCGGCCTAGACTCC
>JBDOMS010000583.1:0-2886 GCA_039831735.1 Pirellulales bacterium | reverse complement strand
TTTCCAAGTCGTGGTCATGTCCTTATTTTTGACCAACTCGATCGACAGGAAATTGTTCCACCAAACCCTACCATTCGTTCAAAGCCATGGTATAAGCCTGCCTTTGAAATTCATTCTTCTCAGCCCGAAGAGCACATCATGCCTGTGTTGATGAGAGTGGCATCAGCAGCTTTTCGTCGGCCAGTGGCAAAAAATCAGATACAGCCATATCTCAAGCTTTTCAAAAGTGAAATAATGCAAGGTTCGTCAATTGAAGATGCCTTGAAGGTAACTATCACCGCGTTATTCTGCTCCACAGACTTTTTATATTTTCATGAGTCACCTGGACAGCTCGATGATCATGCTCTTGCCAATCGCCTGTCATACTTTCTGACACGAACAAGTCCTGATCAGGAACTGTTATCGCTGGCTGCTGCAGGCATGCTGCGATCATCACCAGATATCTTAATTCAGCAGACACAACGCTTACTTAAAAATCGGCATCACAAACGTTTTATCACTGACTTCACAAATTCGTGGTTAAATCTCCGTGAAATCAATTTTACAATCCCCGACAAAAAACTGTTTCCAGAATATGACCCTTTTCTGCAGTGGTCCATGCTAGAAGAAACACGTTCTTTCATACACAGGCTTCTGGCAGACAATCTTGGTGTTGTCAACCTTGTAAAGTCTGACTTCGCTATGCTCAACAATCGCCTTGCAGAACACTACGGTATTCGTGGAGTTGAAGGACCACACATCAGACCCGTGACGTTACCTACACAGAGTGTCCGAGGAGGACTCTTAAGTCAGGCAAGTATCCTGAAGGTATCTGCGAATGGAACAAACACATCGCCCGTGGTTCGAGGACTATGGGTGATGGAACGCCTTCTGGGCGAACAGACACCGCCCCCACCACCAGGAATACCGAGTGTCGAACCTGATATCCGTGGTGCCCTGACATTACGTGAGATGCTGGAAAGGCACCGAAGCGACATGACTTGCAACACCTGCCACAGGAAAATTGACCCACTAGGATTCGCGCTCGAATCATTTGATCCAATTGGTGGCTGGCGTGAGCAATTTCGCACCACCGATAATGGAGAACGAGTGAACCGTGAAATACATGGCGTTCGTGTTCGTTACCAACTGGGCCTAGCTGTTGATGACTCCGGCGTTCTACCCGATGGCCGTTTTTTTGATGGATACCAAACATTTCGTAATCTCTTGGCTGAAGATCCTTCATTTCTAGCACGCGTCATGACCTCGAAACTACTTACCTTTGCAACAGGGAGGGAGATGGGGTTTTCTGATTGGCAAGAAATTGATCGTATTGTTCAAAATACTAAATCAAGTGGTTACGGGCTTCGTGACATCCTGTATGAAGTTGTCGTAAGTTCTATTTTCCGTTCAAAGTAGTTTTAGATGAATGCTCAAGGAACAACGGCATGACTTATTCACCCATTTCTCTCCGCAAGCCACTTCATCGTCGTCATTTTTTGAGAGGTTCTGGAGCGGCCATGATTGGTCTTCCTTTTCTTGAGGCGATGACTCCGGTCTGTGGAGCACATCCTGAGCCGGCCCTGACATCACCTAAGCGGTTTGTCGCTATGTGTGCCACTCTTGGTTTTCATGGGCCATATTTTTTTCCTGACTCTGCTGGCAAACACTATCAACTCTCGCCCTATCTCAAGCACATCGCGTCCCATCGAAACAACTTTACTGTTTTTTCGGGTCTCTCGCACCCTGATCAGCAGGGAAACAATGGACATGCTTCTGAAATGACATGGCTTACATCTGCGCAACGACCAGGATTAGCTGGTTTCCGAAACACGATTTCTCTTGATCAGCTAATTGCTAATGAAATTGGTACACAGACCAGATTCCCGAGTCTTGTGCTCTCGACAAGAGGGCGATCCATGTCATGGACCGCAAGTGGTGTTGAGATTCCGGGTGAAACATCTCCATCACGACTATTCAAATCACTTTTTCTGAATGGAAGTGACACTGACGTTGCCCATGAAGTCAGACAACTTCAACAAGGACGAAGCATCCTAGATACGGTTTTTGGAGAAGCGAAGAGACTTGAAAAAAATGTTAGCTCTCGTGATCGTAGAAAAGTTGAAGAATACCTGACAGCAGTCCGTGAACTTGAGCAGCGTCTGCAACAATCTCAAGAATGGACCATGCAACCGAAGCCAACCGTCGAGACAAAGCCACCTGTTGATATTCTGGACCGGAATGACGCCATCGGAAAACAGCGACTTCTCAGCGATATGATTGTTCTGTCACTTCAGTCAGACTCTACGCGAACAGTCACTTTCCAACTCAGTGCCATGAATGCTATTCCAACAATCAATGGCGTTCGCAATGACTGGCATAATCTTTCGCATCACGGAAAAGATCCTGCCAAAATCGAAGAGTTGAAGATCATTGAGGATGCTGAATTCACTGCATTCAACAGCTTTCTCAATCAACTAAAAGCAATAGAGGAAAATGGCCAATCACTCCTTGACAGTACAACAGTTTTGTTTGGTTCTAATTTGGGAAACGCAAGTAGTCATAGTACACACAATGTGCCAATACTTCTTGCAGGCGGGGGCTTTCATCATGGAAAGCATCTCTCACACGACAAGAATAACAACCCACCACTCGCGAATCTGTTTGTATCGATTGCCCAACAGATGGGCGTAGAGATCGATTCCTTTGGTAGTAGTACGGCAGCAGGGATTGCAGGCTTTGATCATGCTTGAATGCACTCCTTTACCTGAGTTTTGTTATTCAACATCATGATGTTAAGTCCATACAAAAATCGATATTATGTATTGCGTGCAGATCGCTTATTGAGACTCATGGCGAACAGAAGAAACAGCATTTCCTACTATACAATTGTACCTGACACCATCC
>JBDOMS010000246.1:0-12854 GCA_039831735.1 Pirellulales bacterium | reverse complement strand
CCGGCGGTAGAAATCGAGCAGTCAGTTATTGATGCCTGCGAAAGGGAAGTTGTGCAACTGAGAAGATATCGTCGAGTATTCAATGGAGTTGCAACGATTGCTCCACTCTTGGGCCTACTTGGAACAGTATTTGGACTTATTCGTTCCTTCAATGACGTCGTAGCAGCAGGTGCAATGGGACGTCCTGACATGCTCGCTGGTGGCTTTGGAGAGGCTTTGATTACAACAGCGATGGGCCTGCTTGTTGCAATACCAGCAATGGTCTTGTATTCGTTCTTCACGAGTCGGGTTGATCGTTTGGCAGTGCGACTCGATGAATCTTGTCAGCAAGTAATCGATGAAATTGCCTTGGACTCCACAGGTGAGAGGCATCATCGGGTTGCTGCCTGAGCCAGAGGAGGACGACTGCTATGCCATTGATATCAGCCGCAGATGAGGAAGCACTTTCACCGAATTTGACTCCGATGATTGATGTGATTCTTGTGCTCACTATTTTTTTCATGTGTGCAACAAAATTCTCGGCTGATGAAAGAGCATTCAATCTTGACTTGCCATCGGCCGAATCTGCAGCCGTCGTTTCGGTAACACAGCCGGAAATTGTCGAAGTTCAGTCCTCTGGCGAGCTTCGACTCGGGAAAGAAAACCTTAGTATTGATGCTCTCGGTGAGCGATTAGCGCAACGATATTCTGACGCATCTGATGCGATCGTCATGATTCGTGGTGAGCGAAATGTATCTCACGGACGCATGACCGAAGTGTATGAGGCATGCCGTCAAGCAGGGGTCCGTCATGTTGCCATTTCAGTCCGTAGCGTTGGGGCAAATAACTCTGAGTAAGATGAGACAACAAGGTGTATTCGATTTGGACAATCATAGCATTTGGTGTCGTAGTACTCACAACAGGTCTTGCGGTTGTTGTTCGAACAAGATGGTTACAGTCGCATACTCTTGGAAAGTGCGTACTTTTGTCGATATGTGTGCATCTGCTTCTCGCCGTAGTCTGTGGTTTCTTGGCTGGTATTATGCCTGCTTCATGGGGGCATGATGAAAAAGGGCAAATGACTATGGTCATGGTGCTTGATGTTGGTGTGGATGATGCGGGAGGTGGTGAAGAAAGTGCTCCACGGTCAACGCAAGAATCTACTGACGGTAGTTTGGAACATTTTGAAGTAAATAATGACGATGCGGATGAGATTGCACAATCAGTGATACCTCTGGAACAAAGTGATCATGAGAAGTCACTGTTGGATGCAGACGGTATTGATGATGTCGTGCCACTACTTGACATCCCTGATGAACATGACGTGGTGAAGAATTCAAAGCTTCTTGTCGCACATGAAGTCCCCAGTCAGTTTGCCGATCGTAGTGATGACAGGAGGGCTCAGGCAGCCGCAGCACGTGGGGGATCTGAGAAGACAGAAAAAGCAGTCCGTTTGGCACTTCAGTGGTTAGCCATGCACCAATCTGAAGATGGTCACTGGGATCCCCTTCAGTTTGGTGGAGGCCGAGGACGTCCTCATGCAGGGACAGGAAGAAACCATGCGACCGGTATTGGGAGTGATCATGGCGTGTCCGGTTTAGCTCTTCTGGCATTCTTAGGTGCCGGAACGACGCACATGAAAGGCCAGCATATGCAACATGTTGCACGGGGCATTCAGTTTCTTATCAATCGCCAGCGTCCGAATGGCTCTCTTGCCGGCGATGCAGAATTCTTTGCGCGGTTGTATTGTCATGGGATGGCAGGCATGGCCCTTGCAGAGTGTGCAGCGATGACAGGAGACGAGTCACTCCATGAACCGCTGAAGCGTGCAGTATCCTACACACTTTCCACTCAGCATCCAGTGACTGGTGGTTGGCGATATGCAGCTGGTGACCAAGGTGATACAAGCCAACTTGGCTGGCAAGTTATGTTTCTAGAATCAGCAGCACTTGTTGGATTTGGTAGTCATGTCGGCACCGCTATTGAAAAGGCTCGAGAGCGTGCGAGGCGCTTTCTTAAGAGTGTCTCATCAGGGCGATCTGGCGGCCTGGCAAGCTATCGACCTGGTGAACGTCCTACTATGCCAATGACTGCAGAAGCACTTTTCTGTCGGCTGAAACTGGGGCTCCCCCCAGATAATCCATCTGTCCATGAAGCAATGAGTCTGCTTGATGCATCTCCTCCAAGTCGCTCAAGACCAAATGTCTATGCATGGTATTATGCCACGCTTGCATCCTTCCATGCCGGAGGTCCTCAATGGTATCGGTGGAATCAGAGGATCCAGTCAGTAATACTTCCCATGCAGCACACTGAAGGGTCTTTGAGGGGAAGTTGGGATCCTGATCCAGTATGGGGAGGTCATGGTGGGCGGGTGTACGCTACGGCCATGGCGGCACTAACCTTGGAGGTTTACTATCGACATATTCCTCGCCATATTGAGGCCTCGCTTGCAGGTAAGACGCACTAGTCGGTTTGCAGCACTTATAACGTCAGTTTGACCCTGTTTTCGTTGGATGTAAACTTATGTTAGAAAGATTGTGATTCGCATTCCCCTGATAGGAGATTGTCTCGTGCAACTTATTGATACCCAACTGATTGCGTTCATGGGCCTTGGTCCTGTGGAATTGGTTGTTGTGGGTGGTGTTGTTCTCCTCCTATTTGGTTCGCGGTTACCAAAGGTTATGCGTTCACTCGGTCAAGGCATTGTGGAATTCAAACGAGGGGTACAAGGTATCGAAGAGGATAATAATTCATCGTCAAGTCACGATGCCGACCATGCTGCCGGCAATGGTTGACGATCGGCATTGATCGCGTACCCCAGCATTCATATTTTTATTGACGTTACTTCCCTCCCATAATTGTCTAAAGAAAATGTTTGGACTTGGTCCGTTAGAGCTTTGTTTGATTGGTGCCATTGCGGTCATGCTTTACGGTAAGCGTTTGCCAGAAGTCGGCCGTTCAGTTGGTGGTGCGCTTGCAGAATTTAGAAGGCAATGGGCGACGATCTCCCAAGATCTTGATGTCACGTCTCACATTAATGGAAGCCCAAGTGATTCAAACGCTTCGGCACGAAGAATTCGCAATAGTGATGTGAGTGATCGAGTGGAGTCATCCCACGTTGCGACACCACGCTTTGACCCACCGAAGTCTTCTGAAGAGCAAGCGTAGAAGAACCAACGTGTGCCTCATGCAAGTTGCACGAAAACTTATTTTTCGGCGAGCCATGCTTTTGCTTGATCAACCTCTGATGGACTGAAGGTTCGAATTGAGGCCATTGTAAATGGCTTACATATCGTACCCATCCACTTTTGCCACGTTGTTTCACCAATGAGGGCAATCCGATCGATCGTTGTACAGTGTGTCGTGGCAAACGCAATGTCATCCCAGAGTGCTTTCGCGTCCCAGCCATGAAAATCATGAAACCATGCAAGGATCCTTGTTTTCCCATGTTCAGCAATAGCTGCATCAACCATTGGAACGAATGTTTTATAGTCCTCGTCGTGAAGTTTGCCACTGAGTTTCATGCCTATTGTGTGGGCTGGCATGTCTTCGATCATTTCAATCATGGCTTGATCCTTAATTGTGTGTTGACCAACAAACGCTTTTTCGTGTCATGCGTAAATAGTATAAGCGAAAACGATGGATGAGTGGATGATCTATCTTTTTTGTTATGAGACAGAGCCAGTGCAGATTCGTTGAATGAGAAATCTCGCAGAGAAAAGCCTCAGTGTTTTCGCGATAGCTTTTCAATTAAGATTACAGGTCTGAAATAACATTTCCATCAATAGGATCACAGAGGTACTTCCATGCATTCGTGTCTATGTTGCCTGACAAAAAGCTGACGCTTCCATCAGCGATTGTGGTCAGAATCCCCCCGCTGTGAGGTGACTGAGCACTGGTGTTGTCACAATCACGAATCCAATCTGGTCGTACTTGAAACATGTTGCAACCTGACGCGAGAGCGGTGGCATCGGGCTGTTGGCCATTCATGCAGAAATGAGGCCGCCATCGTACATTCGAGTCAGCCCACAAGTTGCCAAGAGTACTAGAGTGATTGGGGTCTCCACTTCTTCCGCAGGTCCCGTATCGCTCACTAAACAGTACTGTTTTTGAAAGGCCATCTTTCATCATAGGAATGCGTGTTTTGCCTTCGGTGGAAAGACTTGTACGATCACCAAACACAAAGAAATTTGCAGCATAGTTTCCGATAGCCCATTTGTTTGCACCTCCGTTGGTTGTGGCACTGAACACATCTTGGTTTGGTCGGCTTGGGCAGAGATATCCAGCAATTGAGTGCGAGTAGACCGGGCTTCCGTCAACAACTGTGATAACACTTTTGTTGGACTGTTCGTAAAGGGGTGATTCTTCAAGGAAAGGAAGAAGAAAGTAGAACACTGTTGCCCCAATAAATCCTTTGTAGGGACCTGCGATTTGAATCGGAGATGTTTTAAGGTTTCCAGTTGTGGCAGCATTTACGCATAAAGGTGGGAGAACCTGATTTGCGTCAAGAAGATTATGTGCTGCAAGTCCGACCTGCTTGAGGTTGTTGGTGCAGGCCATCCGGCGAGCTGCTGATCGTGCCGACTGAACAGCAGGTAAAAGCAGGCCAATAAGTACACCAATAATGGCAATCACGACTAGAAGCTCCACAAGCGTGAAGGCATGTCTTTGGTAGGTGGGTCGAATCATGTTCCGCCTCGACAAATAGTTTTAAAAGTTGTTTTTAGAACCGCATGAGTATACATAAACGAACATGGCTATACTGACTGATTGTAAATCGTGACGTTTCTGCGAGTAATATGGCTAATGTGATGTGGTATTATCTTGTCTTCTGGCATGAGGGCAATGGTTCTTATCAATTGTTTTATGGCCCACATTCTTGAGGCTTCTCGAGGGTCCTTTGTATTCACAATGAAAGAAAGCAAAGAGTACGTGCGAAAGAAAATAGTGTTTATTCTGATGATGATTGTGTTTCTTGCCAATGCAAGAATTGTTGTTGCAGACAGGCCAAATGTTTTGTTTCTCGCAGTTGATGACATGAATGACTGGATTGGCTGTCTTGGTACAACACCTCATGCACACACCCCAAACTTTGATCGGCTCGCGAAGCGGGGAGTGCTTTTCTCCAATGCGCATACGGCTGGAGTGTTTTGTGCCCCGAGTCGAGCTGCAATTTTTTCAGGTCAATTTGCATCAACAACGGGTTGCTATCGGACAGCACATTATTTTCACACGAGCCCCGAGATAGAGTCTCTCCAATGTAGCTTTGCCAAGGCCGGCTACCAGACATTTGGTGCTGGCAAGTTATTCCATCACCCGGCTGGTGCGATTGACCAGCGAGGTTGGGATGAGTTTTTTCTTCGAAGCCATGCCCAAAGGATTAATGGGTGGGGGCTAGAGTCGTGGAGTCAAGAAACACCATTTCCGCAGCCATTTCCGAATAGCATTTACAACAGAAATCAGGAGATCACAGGCGGTTTGTTTTTGGAATGGGCTCCTATTCCTAATGAAGACGAAGACACGATGGCAGATACCATGCGGGTCAACTGGGCTGTTGAAAAACTGAAGCAACAACATGACAGTCCATTTTTTCTTGGTGTTGGGCTCTATGCTCCTCACTTTCCAAATTACTGTCCTCAAAAGTATTTCGATCTTTATGATCCAAAGAACATCCCACGTCCGCCCTATAAAAAAGATGACCTGGAAGACTTGCCTCCAAAGATCAAAAAGATCAAGACTGCACGTTCCCGAATTCATCAGAGGCTTGAGCAGTTGGATGCAGTGAATGATGCCATTCATGGATATCTGGCCTGTATAAGCTATGCCGATGCCATGATGGGCAGAGTCCTTGATGCATTGGATTCAAGCCCGTATGCGGATAATACGATAGTCGTTCTTTGGAGTGACCACGGCTATCATCATGGTGAGAAAGGTGATTGGGGGAAGCACACTCTTTGGGAACGTACGTCAAACGTTCCATTCATCTGGGCGGGGCCTCGTATTGCACAGGGAAAAGTTTCTGATGTGTCAGTCAGTTTGATTGATATGTATCCCACGTTTGTGGAAATGTGCAAACTTCCATTACCACATCAACACTTGGAAGGAACATCAATCGCCAAAACACTTGCACATCCAGAAGAAGCAAAGGATAGAAATATTTTTCTACCACACATGAACCCTGGGGAGTATGCCATTGTCAATCGTGATTGGCGGTACATTTCGTACGGTGGCAGTGATGAAGAGTTGTATGATGTGCGGCGAGATCCAAATGAGTGGGATAATCTCGCCTCGAATCCTGATTTTGCTGCAATTAAGAGACGTCTGAGGAAATCTGCGCCAACATCATTTGCTCCTCCAGAACCCTCCTTCAATGCGAGAAAGGACCTTGTCGTTGATGGTGAAACCTTTTATTGGAAAAGTGGAAAGGGCAATTATGTGCCACCACAGAAATACTTGCCCTACACGGACTCAGGTAACCAAAAAGCTGAAGAAGCGGATCGTTTGTCTTCCGGTAGTGTTAGCCAAAAAAAGAAGGCAGCCGCACAACTCAAAAATATCCTCTTTATTATCTGTGACGATCTCAACACGCATGTCTATCCCAGCGGTTATAAAGCTATCAAAACCCCCGCAATGTCGGAATTGGCCTGTCATGGGATGACCTTTCGTCGAGCCTTCTGTCAGTATCCAGTATGCGCGCCTTCTCGAGCATCTCTGCTGAGTGGGCTCTATCCTGAATCAACAGGTGTTCTCAACAATACGCTTGACATCCGGATGACCCGGCCGGAAACAGTGACGTTTCCACAATATTTGAAAGAGAATGGATTTTGGACTGCAAGTGTGGGAAAAGTATTTCACTCTCCACGCCATGAGGTAGGAAATCGTGCTTGGAATGAGTTTGTTCGATTTGAAAATGATGAATTGCCCGTCGTCCGAGAAGCACGGAAAAAATTTGAGGCAGAGCACGGTTCTGTTGAAGAAGGAAAAAATCGTCAAACATGGAAAGCCATTCAAAAAGAGGTTTCACGTAAACTCAATGCACAAACTCCGCCAGGCTTTGGTCGGAGTGGCCTCTCCGATGAGCAGCATAAGGATGGAAAGAATGCCAGACAAGTTATTCGATGGCTCGAGGAGCAAGCGTACGGTGAGCAGCCATTTTTTATTGCCTGTGGTATCCAGAAGCCTCACGTTCCATTTCTCGCTCCAGATGCATACTTTGATTTATATCCACTCGATAGCATTCAGTTTCAGCTCGATCGATCAACACTTTGGAATTCGCTGCCTTCGGCAGCTCTTTCTAAGCGTTATGAGGCTTTTGGTTTTCAGCTGGGAGTTGAGAATGAAGATCTTCGCAGAGAATACACACAAGCGTATCACGCGTGTGTTTCCTACATTGATGCACAGATTCAACGGATACTAAACTCGATAAAAGAGACTGGCCATTGGGACGATACTCTTATTATTTTGACCTCTGACCACGGTTACCATCTTGGTGACCATTTTTTGTGGGGAAAAGTGACGCTCTTTGATATTGGTGCAAAAGTACCACTTGTTATTCGAGCACCAGGCATTACGAAAGAAGGAGCAGTTTCGCAAGCCATGGTTGAACTGATTGATTTGTACCCAACCATCACAGATCTCATGGGCTTGGAGACTCCTCAGCATCTACAGGGTATGTCACTGAGGCCGCTTTTTGGACATCCAGATCGGTTAGGCAGGAAAGAGTATGCCTATAGTGTTGTGTCACGTGGTTCAAAAATGGGATATGCCTTGCGAAATCAACGTTGGCGTTATGGGAAATGGCCAGATGGTGAAGAACTGTACAATTTAGTTCAGGACCCGAATGAAAAACGAAACCTTGCAGATGTGGAGCATCAAGAAGAGCGTCTTGAAGCATTTCGTCGGGTTCTGAAAGAGATTCAAAAGAGGGCAAATGAAAGGCGGTAGTTGTCCCTCTCACGGCATGTATTCGATGTGACCCTCATTTTGGGAAAGAGAATTATTATGCATGAGTCAACGTCCAAGACGCGTGGCAAGCGGTTTCTTACCCGCTGGAATCATTCTGCTTTTTGATGTCCGATACATGGTATGGCTCTTTCAAAGGAAGTGTGATCGTGGATGACAAATAACGGGAAAAGGAGTATGCATATTATTGTTGAATAGTCACAATAAATGGTCCCCTTTGCGGTTCAAAGAATGGCTTTCCATGAAAAAATATCCTAAAAGGCAGTCTGTTTTGTCGAGAAGAAGTTGGTTGAAGCGTTCTTCAATAACTGGTGTCTCGGCAATTGCCTACCATCGTATTGCTCATTCAGCAGCTCATTCTCAGCCTATGCGAGTGGGCTTGATTGGTTGCGGAGGCCGTGCGGGTGGTTTATTCAAAAGCTTTTCAAAGATTTCAGATGTTGTGTGGGCGTGTGATCCAGACAGCAGAAGAGCAGATCAAATTCAGAGTGAGGCAAGACGGGGGAGCGTCATTCAGGTAACGGGTGATCTTCGACATGTTCTGGACGATCAATCGGTTGATGCTGTTGTTGTAGCCACTCCGGACCACTGGCATGCTCCTGCGTCCATCTTGGCGTCTGCTGCAGGAAAACACGTGTATGTTGAAAAGCCGTGTAGCCATAATTTTTATGAAGGACAACTGTTGGTAGAAGCTGCCAATCGTAATAACGTTGTCATTCAACATGGAACGCAAAGTAGGAGTAATCCTCATATTGTTCGAGCAATCCAATTGTTGAAGGAAGGTTTTATCGGAGAGCCATTGATTTGTAAGGCATGGAATATTCAACGCCGAAAAAATATTGGTTATGCAAAGCCCACACCTCCTCCATCAGGAGTTGACTACGATATGTGGGTTGGTCCAGCCGAGTTTGTGCCCCATCAGTCAAACCGCTTTCACTACAACTGGCACTGGTGGTACAACTTTGGAACGGGTGATCTGGGTAACGATGGCGTCCATGAAATGGACATCGCGCGATGGGGGTTGGGAGTTCATGGGCTCCCGAACCAGGCCAATGCGATGGGTGGAAAGTTTTTCTTCGAAGATGACCAGCAGTTTCCCGACTCAGCTACCTGCACGTTTCAATGGGAAAATAAAGATAATGAAAGGGAAACCCCAAAAAAGAAGCAACTGATTTTTGAAATGCGAATTTGGTCCAAGAGTTATCCACACAATGTTGATTCAGGTGTTGAGTTTTATGGAACTAAGGGATTGTTATTTGTAAGTAAGCGAGGAAAAATTACTGTTTGGGATGACAGTAATAAACCTGTACCTGAGTTGCCCGATACTGACCTTTCACGTCTTGCTGGTAGTCATCAAGAAGATTTCCTAGAAGCCATTGCTGGTTCTCGAAGGCCTGCAGCTGGTATCGAAACCGCTCATGATTCTTGTAGTCTTATTCATTTTGCAAATGCTTCTTTGCGGCTTGGCCGGTCCCTCGATATACAGCCATATTCTGAAGATGTAATGGCACATGATCGAGAGGCAAAAGTCATGCTTGGCCGCTCCTATCGAACAAAAGGTCACTGGGCCATCCCTAAAACGATATCCTAGGTTTTCCATTTTGATGAGCTTGTCTATATGCGATTAGTACAACAAATCCTGGCTGCTTCAATCTTCTTATTTGTACTTGATCGCAACTATGCAAGTGAGGATATTGTCTCGTTTGAAATGATGGGTGATTCAGTAAAGATACTGATTGGCGGTCAGGAGGTAACGGAGTACTTTGTCAGAGACCCCTCAGGCAAAATTCAACGTCCATATTTTGCCAATGTGAAAACAATTGAGGGCGTTCCGGTGACTCGTCGTTGTCCGCCGGGGCCAAATGACCGTCAGGATCATGCAACGATGCATCCTGGTATATGGCTGGCATTTGGTGATATCAATGGAGTCGACTTCTGGAGGAATAAGGGACGGGTTGAGCATGTTGACTTCGTGCACCTCCCCAATTCAAAAAGAATGGCGGGAACATTTACAACACGAAAGCGATATCTGGATAACAAAAATAAAGTAGTCTGTGAGGAAACGTTCTCTGTGAAGATTTTGGCTCACCAGAATTTCTACGTTCTTCAATTGGATTCAATCTTTTCAGGATCAGGGCAGTTTTCATTTGGAGATCAAGAAGAGATGGGGTTAGGTCTTCGAGTGGTATCGCCTTTGAGTGAAAAGAATGGAGGGAAAGTGCTGGTGCCCACAGGTTTTACGACGGCAAAAAAGTTCTGGGGTCAACCGATTGCATGGTGTGATTTCAGTGGAGTAGTAGACAAAAAGAAAGTCGGTGTGAGTCTTTTCTGTTCGCCTCAGAACCGCCATCAAAGTTGGTGTCATTCTCGTGATTATGGTTTGCTTGTGGCAAATTGTTTTGGAAGGAACGCGATGCATCAGGGCGAGGAAAGCCAGGTAGATGTGCGACCAGGTCAGTCTCTGCGGCTTCAATTTGCAGTTTTAGTTCATGGAAATATGGATGCTGAAAAAATAAACTCGATCTATGAGCAATATTGCAGTTCTCAGGGATTCTCAAGTCCTTGAAATAATCAGCTACTTGCTCCAGCCATGCAAAACGCCTTGTTTAGCATGCGTATACACACCGAGTTACTGAGCGTGGATGCACCGTTGGAGTGATTCAGCAATCTTTGGGTGATTCGAAAAAGGATCACTACATTCGTTTCCATATATTCTCAGTGCCTGTGCAAGTCGCCTTGTGTGACCTTCACTGCCAGGACGACCATAGAAATTATGTAACTCGTCCGGATCCTGTTGGGAGTCAAATAACCAAGGACGATCGTTTGTAGAAATGACGAGTTTGTAACGAGAATCGATAGCGCATATCCAGTCTGCAGATGTTCCAGCGTTTCTCAGGAATGTCACAGTTCCTTCTTGTTGATTACTTGATCCAATCAATACTTTTGAGAGATCCCTGCCTTGAAATACTGCCTGCGGCTGGACGTCAGCAAATCCAAGGAGGGTTGGAGTAATATCAACAGTACCGACAGGATTTGTGTACACCGAGCCTGCCGTGAGGCGTGAGGGATATCGGATGAGCATGGGGACTCGTGCAGATCCTTCGTACGGATTGCCTTTGTTTAATCGGTCATGCTCATAGCAGAGATCACCGTGGTCCGACGTCATCAAGATAATTGTTGAATCAAGTATTTTCGAATCCTCTAAGACCTTAAAGATTCTTCCAACATTATCATCAAGACACTTCACCATGCCAAAATACTTGCTCATCTGCTCTCCACGAAATATGGCATGGTTTTTCTTTTCACCAAGCCATTTTGGGCTTGGGATATCTTCTTGCCCGTACGTACGGGGTGGCAAATAACGCAAATGATCAAACATTTTATCATATGGTGATCTAACCGTATTCGGTCCATGTGGATCTGGGTAACTGACCACGGCTAAGAAAGGACTTTTTGTGTTTTCTTGAATAAAATCAATAGCTCGGTCAGTAAGAAAATCAGTTGAGAAAGATGTTTTGTCAGCATTATCAACGCCGTAGCTCGGTTTCCCCTGCTTGTCTCGAGCAGCAACCCGTGCAGTCGTTCCATTCAAGGAAAACTTTTTCCAATGCCCGCGATTAAACATGAATGTTTTATTGACAAATCCACCATCGATTGTGGGGGCCCATTCCGGTTTTCCACTTCCGCCGAGATGCCATTTGCCAATAAATCCTGTCTTATATTCTTTATTGCGGAGGATGGTGGCAAGCGTAGGAATGTTATCTCGCAATTCGAAGTTATTTGTTGGCACACCGGTATTTTGAGGATATAAGCCTGTAATCATTGCTGCACGGCATGGAGAGCAGACTGGAGCAGTCGCATAGGCACGTGTACATATGAGCCCCTCTTTTGCCAGGCGATCAAGGTTTGGTGTTGTGACAACGGTACCTGGCCCCCACATTTCTGCTTGTTCTTTTGGCAGTCGATCACGATAGCATCCAAGCGTACGAAAATTGTGCTCATCTGTGATGATAATGAGTATGTTCGGTTGGTTCGCAGCAATGCCTTTGAGGCAGGTAAGCGCTACGAAAAACAGAAAAAGCATCCGCATGAGAAAACCTAATAAGGTGAAAAAAGTTACAAACTTAAGGATATTGTATTGAGAAGTGAAAAACTAATCAGTGAGACATCAAGCGATGGCATTCACCAAGAGTTTTGGAAGGATAGGCCCCTTGAAATCATCCATGTGACCAAGGGATGTGTAAAATGATTTTCCGCCATTCGGCCTACGAAAGGTCCATGCAACGGGTTCCGTTGGCTGGTTTTCAACCATGCCATTAATGAGTGTATGTGTTTCTTTGCTGAGAGGTGAAACGCAATACAAAGACCCCCCTGCCCTGCATGGAAAGTGTTCTTCAGTTCCAGCTAAAAGTTGCTTCCACGTGGCGTGAAGATTTGGTTGTATTCGAAGCTGTACTGCAAGTTTGTTGCTGTAGTGATTCGAATAGTTTCCACCAAAAACCACTGCATCAAAATCAGGCCATGCATCGAGGCCTTCAGGAGGAGGCTTGTTCCTCAGGCAGAAGGCGTGGTTTGCGGTTCGAACACCAATAACCGGCTTGCCTGTTTTCACATGGTTACGAATGTAATCAAGTTGTTCTTTGGGAGGAGTCCGCCTTCGAACACTCAGGATAAGCACATCTGCTTTCTTAATTGATTGGATGTTCGTGAACACGTTTGGATTATCGGGCTTCGCAAACACAAAGCTAGCCGAATATGCGGAAGCATAGTTTTTGTAAAAATCAGGCAGCGTTTTTTCTGTTTTATATTCTCGCTCGGCGATCATAAAAACAAGATGAGCTGGCTCTTTTGCTTGTAGTGATGTGCGCACGCATGGAGAGAGCACTACCAAGAGAAGCACGCAAAAAAAATAT
>JBDOMS010000389.1:0-12875 GCA_039831735.1 Pirellulales bacterium | reverse complement strand
AGGACAGCGTTTTTTTGTTGTCGAGACGTCAGCACCGGGGCTCGTAGTCGAGCCACCAATGCAGATGCTTGCTCTTTCAGGATCACGGACATCCCTTGTTCGATTAAGTGATGTCAAAGCGGCATCAGTTATTACACCTAGTGATGGAGCCGGAGCTCGCACTGGGGGTCTCTCGACAACAGCACTCGCATTAGGTGCCACTAAAGCAAGCATTACAATCATTGAAAAAGAGTCGATCAAAAGACCAGAGCTCAAGCCAATAGCGGAGCAATTATTATTTGAAGTGTTGAACCTTCTCGAACGTCTTCATTTTGCAGCTACCATGGGTATTGAAAAAGATGATCAAGACCGACTCCGTGCTGATGCAAATGGTGTTGTTATTCGGGCAGCTCAGGCAGCCCTTGTGGCCTCGAAAGGTGCTGGATTTGTTCATGGGCATCTGGCCGAACAGTTTGTCCGTGAGTCAATGTTTTTTCTTGTGTGGAGTTGTCCCCAGGCGGTAGCGCATGCAGTGATGTGTGATTTAGCAGGAAACACCGAATGAAAAAGCCATCAAACTGACCTTGTCATGAGGAACTGATTTCGTGTGTTATCAGGAGTTTCCAAGGCACGTTTTGAGGTTCTAAAATGTATCCGCCTCGCTCTATTGTTATTGTGAAATTATCTGCAATAGGTGATGTGCTCCATGCGGTACCTGCCGTAGTCGCCCTCAAATGCGCCTTTCCTTCAACAAAAATTGGGTGGGTTGTTGAAGGACGAGCAGCCGATGTATTGGCAGGGCATCCAGCTATCGACCATCTTTTTCGTCTTCCGAGAGGGTGGCTAAAATCTCCAAAGGCAATTTTGGACTATCGTCAACAAGTACGATCCTTTCGGCCTGATGTGACTCTTGATATGCAGGGTCTGTTCAAAAGCATGATTGGAACGATTTTGTCGGGAGCTTGGACTCGTATCGGCTATAGCAAGCCGGAGTCCCGGGAACAGTCGTGGTTGGCCTATACTCGCTCAGTTCGTCCATTGGCCTGTCATGTTGTCGAGCGTCACTGTGAACTTCTTTCTCCACTCGGAGTGCGTCCAGATTCAATTGGATTTCAAATGCCAGACTGGCCAGCTAGTCGGAGTCGTGTTCGGGCATGGCTTAATGAGATGCCATTTGAAAGTGCTCCCATTGTGATGAATCCTGGAGCTGGTTGGACGTCAAAACGATGGCCTCTTGACCGGTTCGCTGCTGTGGCTCGAAGCATCAAGAATCTCCATGGTGTGCAATCACTTGTTGTATGGGGAGGTAGTGAGGAGCGTACGGCGGCAGAAAGAATAGTGGCTTCTTCTGAAGGATCAGTAATCATGGCACCTCCAACATCACTGCAGGACCTTGGTGAAATCTTTCGGCTTTCACGCTTATGTATTTCAAGTGATACTGGCCCACTTCATCTTGCAGCAGCGATCGGAACACCATGCGTGGGATTGTTTGGTCCTGTCCCCGCCTCCCGAAATGGTCCCTATGGTTTGCAGCATATAAGTCTTGAGCCGCCGGAGCACCTCCGCCCGCTATGGAAAGACCGTAAGACAGATACTCAATCCATGCTCGGTATTGAGGTCGCCGATGTCATTGCTGCCGTCAATCGTCAGCTCGCTCGTGCTGTTGCTGCATAGCCCAGAGATGAGAGACCTGGTGCACGTTTTCTGCTGGTAGATCAGTCTTTGGAACTGGGCGCACGTTCTCAATGTGAAATCGTCATCCATTTATTTTTCCCTCTCAAAGCCCAAACGCTTTATAATTTGGAAATGAGTCGAAAACGAGCAAATCCATTTTATGTTCTTCTCGGGATTGTTGGATTTTTGTTTACCGTCACGGCTTGTATGTATTGTCTTTCAGTACTTCGTGGCATTCGGCCGTCTGATCCGGCGGTATCTCCCCACGCGATGGAGATATTGATGGATGAGTACGGAACAACACTTCTGATCATTGAGATCGTCGTGCTTGCGGTGGCTACGTTTGGAGCAGTAACAGTAGATCATTTTCATGGTGCACAGCAGCGAAAGAAGCAACATAAAAAGACAAATGAAGAGACACACAATGCTGAGGCCCCATCACTGTGAGCAGCAAAACAGAGCAAGAGATCGAATCCTTACGCAAACAGATTCGTCGTCATGACCAGCTTTACTACGGGGCAGCAAATCCCGAAATAAGTGACAGGGAATACGATGCTCTTATGGATCGGCTTAAGGGCCTTGAGAAGCAATATCCGGAATTTGTTTCTCAAGACAGTCCGACGCAGCGTATTGGTGATGAAACACTCTCAGAATTGAGGTCAGTGACGCATCGTGTGCCGATGTTATCAATCGACAATACCTATAGTGCCAAAGAACTATCCGAGTGGGGGGAACGCACATCAAAACTCATCCATGACAACGGGCATGAATTAGAAAAGATTGATTGGGTATTTGAACTCAAAATAGATGGTGTGGCAGTATCGTTGGTTTATGAACATGGACTCTTAACACTTGCAACAACGCGAGGCAGTGGTGTTGAAGGTGATGATGTCACGCACAATGTGCGTACGATCAAAGAAATACCACTACGACTCACGGTTGATCAACCACCGGCATTGGTGGAGGGTCGAGGCGAGATCTATATGACGAATCATGACCTTGCGGCACTGAATGCTGAGCAAGCAAGCAAGGGTCTCCCTCCATTTGCGAACACGCGAAATGTGGCTGCTGGAAGTATTCGTCTTCTTGATTCCAGAGAATGTGCAGGTCGTCCACTGAGATTCTTTTGTCATGGTGTCGGTGATGTGGGTGGGCTTGGTGTCACATCGCAAAGTGAACTCTTTGCGTGGGCTACTCAGGCTGGTCTTCCTATTGCACCACAGACGAAGACGTTTCATTCACTCAGTAGTCTCATTGAAGATGCATCACAACTCATCGAGGACTTACATACACTTGACTTCGAAGTGGATGGATTCGTTGTAAAGGTGAATCAATTTCCACAACAGCGCCGCCTCGGAACGACAGCCAAAAGTCCTCGATGGGCGATCGCCTGGAAATTTGAAAAGTATGAAGCGACAACAAAACTTTGTGGGATTCGAGTCCAGGTCGGTCGAGGTGGGACGGTTACTCCCGTCGCAGATCTGGTCCCGGTGGAGCTTGCCGGTACGACTGTCAGCCGTGCGAGCCTTCACAATGCCGAGGAGATTATTCGGAAGGATATTCGTGTAGGTGATGTTTTGGTTGTTGAAAAAGCTGGAAAAGTAATTCCGCATGTTGTTCGTGTGGAAAAACACCTCAGAAAGCACCGTCATGAGCCGTGGCAGATGCCCAAAGAATGTCCTGAATGTCACACAACACTTGTCAAGGATGTAGAAGGTGTTTACATCCGTTGTCCAAATGTGAGGTGCCCAGCACGTCGGCGCGAGCAGATAAAGTTTTTTGCATCACGAGGGGCAATGGATATTGAAGGGTTGGGAGACAAACTCGTTGAACAATTAGTGAGTCAAAATCTGGTACGAGACTATGCAGATCTCTATAAACTCAATCTTGAACAACTCACTGGCCTTGATCGAATGGGGCTCAAGTCAGCAAAAAGTTTGCTTGAACAGATTGAGAAAAGCAAAAAACGTGGCCTTGTGAAAGTGATGAATGCTTTGGGTATCCGTCACGTAGGTCCTCGGGTTGCAACTGCATTATGCCAGCGTTTTCCAACAATCATACAACTCCAAACTGCGTCCATTGAGGAACTTGCAGATATACATGAAATTGGAGAAGTCATTGCTGAAAGTGTGCATGAATGGCTGGCGGGTGAATATGGCCGCCACGTCATAGAGGGTCTCGTTGACGTCGGTGTATCTCTAGAACTCCTGCAAGAAGATAAACTGCCAGATGGACCCCTTACCGGAAAAACAGTTGTTGTGACAGGATCGCTCGTGGATTTTTCGAGACGGGAAGCAGAGGACGCAATTCGACGGGCAGGTGGTCGTTCCTCTGCAAGTGTCTCGAAGAAAACAGACTATCTTGTCGCCGGCGAGGCAGCAGGCAGTAAGTTGGAAAAAGCGAATAAACTTGGCGTGCCCGTTCTTAGTGAAATAGAACTGAAAGAGCTTTTGGGAATGTAATTCGATGAGTACGAGCCATGGACAAGGAAAATATCAACATGGCCATCCCCCAGTATGGTTCTCCGGCCGCCAGCCCGATGAGAGGCCATGCGACTAATCCCAAGCGGGCGACAAACGTCTGGGTCACAGAAAACCAGATCCCAATGATGAAGAGCAGTTCAAAGGCTGTGATAGCGTGAGTAATCACATTCGTAAGAAAATCCGATGAAGCAAGAAAATATGTTACTTCGTTGAGTTGAGATGCTTCATGTGCTGTTAGCCACCAAGAAGCTGTGCCGTTCCACCATACATCTCCCTTTATCTGAGCAAGAAAAGCTCCCAGGCAGATAGCTCCTGCATGGACCTGGAGAAGTCCAAGAGAACATCGAGCTCTCCACGATGGCTCAACGGATGAATCGCCACGAGAAGTTCGTATCTGACGGTCTACTGACAGATAGTCGCCCGATGGTCCTACGGCAAGACACCAGAGCAGAACAGACAAACAGTCATCGGCAGGGCCAGCGAGCATAGGAACTCTATTCAAGAGAGACGCCCAAAGAATTGCAGCCGTGATTGCCATGACGGATGAAAAAACTCCCATCATGAGCAGTATGAACGTAACGGTCAGGGTGAAAAAGAAAACATAGATTGAAGTAGTGGACGTGATGTAATCAAGTAATGAGAAGCCAAATGAACTACGCCAATTGATAACTTCCTCAGGAGGCAAGAGACCGTCTGATGAAAACCATAGTTGCAATTCCGAAACAAAGCTCCACAATAAAAATAGTCCTAGAATTGCTGTTCCAATACGAACCAGTGATAATGGAAAACTGTCTGTTGGCCGAAACCAGAATCTCATCCAGACTCCCCCAATGCCGGGTGTGTCGAGTGAATGGACAGAGGTGTCTACCCGCAAAACATTTGGAAGAGAATCATTGTTCATTGTGCATCGGCCTGCTGGGTGACTCTCCGACAGGAGCTAATTCCTCTTTGGGTTTTTGAGGAATCAATTGCGGCAATCCATTGACCATCCGTATACGAACACCAACGGTTTCATGGAGAGGTGAAGAACTGTCAGATTTCTCTGGAAGAGGCGTTCTTAGCACTCGCACGAAAACATCATCACTGTTCAACTTCTCCATAAGCCCCAGCCCTATTGATGTTGGAAGAATTGACTCGCGATCGGGATCATCTTTTGACGATGCAATGACTTTTGCGAGTCGGTGCCACCGATGTGCTTGTTCACCTCTACGATTCCCGGGCAAGGAAATAGAGGTTGAAGATGTCGCATTGGCATACGGCTGCACGCGAAGAACGTGATCAGCATCCTCATCAAGTCCATATGTGAGATGATAGTCAAATCCAAGATCAAGCCAGGCGGGCGACATCCAAGGAACAAACAGACGATTTTTTATCGTTGTGAGAAGTGGTGATCCTCCACTGCTGGTATTCACCATTATCGATAGCACAAGGCCGACGATGTACACGGCTAAAGCGACGGTGATACCTGCACAGATGGTCTCTGATGGCAACGAGTCCGCAACATTTTTTCTGGACTTTTCATTTTTCATTTTCTAGTAGTCTGATTGGAAAGAGCGAGATATGCCAGTCGGAAAAAATCAACTGGGATTCTGTGCATGTGGGTCTGCGTTGACATCCTACCGCCTTGCCGATACGGTGAACCGGTCAAAGATTTGCTTTGACAGGCCTGTTGCACTCCTGTCCGATATCCCAGGTTTATCCGGGGGATTAGCTCAGTTGGGAGAGCGTCTGGCTGGCAGCCAGAAGGTCAGGGGTTCGAGTCCCCTATCCTCCATTTTCATGAGTGCGGAGGGCCTTAAATGAAGGGTATGCGTTCGGGTGATCGGGCATGGCTCAATGGGTGTTTTGTTCCTCGGGAATCATTATCAATTCCTGTGGGGGATTGCGGTTTTGTGCTTGGAGCTACCGTCACTGAGCAACTTCGAACTTTTGGTGGAGAGCTTTTCCTCCCCAAAATACACGGCGAGAGACTTTCGGAATCGCTTGGTGTTGTTGGGATTCATCTCGATTTCTCAATCTGTGATGTGATGAATGCTGCAGCAGATGTTGCCCGTTCGAACTACGTGCAGATGGCAGGTGGTGATCTCGGAGTGAGTATCTTTGTTACCCCAGGTAATTTCCCATCGCAATATGAGGGTGAAGCCAGCCAGTCACGGGTGGCGGTTCATTCCTTCCCTTTGGCATTTGGTCTTTGGAGGAATGCGTATGTCTCGGGAGTCTCTTTGCAGAGCGTATCAATCCAGCAAATTCCTGAAGCGAGTTGGCCAATTCGAGTGAAACATCGGAGCAGAATGCACTACTATCTTGCAGACCATGAAGCGAACAAGAAAGAATCCGGCGCACGTGCTGTGTTATGCCATTCCGATGGCCGTGTGAGTGAAACATCGACGTCAAATATTGCAATTGTTCACAATGGAAGAGTCATCACACCACCTTCGAGTGATGCACTTTCTGGGGTGAGTTTAGGGTTCACGCGGAGTCTTGCGATATCCGAGGGAATTCATTGGGAGGAGCACTCTCTTTTGATGTCTGATCTCTTGAGAGCAGATGAAGTATTACTTACCAGTACACCTAGCTGCATCCTGCCAGTAAAAAGTATTGATGGTTTCTTGATAGCAGATGGACAGCCTGGACGCGTCTTTCATCAGTTGTTGAGAGCATGGAACACCTCTGTGGGAATGGATATTGTAAATCAGGCTCAACGTGCACAGTAGTGAATCATTCGTGAGACAAGCTTTATAGTGGAAAAGGTTTTCTTTTTTGAAGCTTCTACGGAAGTGGCAGGAGGAGTTATTGATGTGTTGAGATCTTTACCACGTTCTTTTTATGTTCTGATTGCACTCACATGCATTGCCATTGCGATTCCCCTCATTCCTTTTCTGGTGTACGGTGAAAGAATTGATCAGGCTGTCGAACAGTGGCTTGATCCGCCTCCTTCGATGGTGGCGCTTGCCACTGCTGAGATAGGCATCTTGGCAGTTGATATTCTTTTGCCTGTGCCATCGAGCATGGTAACAACCTTGGGGGGAGCACAACTTGGGATTGTTCGAGGAACCATTTGCGGTTGGTTGGGTATGACAATTGGCTCGATACTTGGCTGGGGTTTAGGAAGCCTTGTTGGTGGTCGGGCTGTCAAAGGTCTGGACTCTGGGACACGTGAGAGCCTGGAGAAACGGCATCAGAGACTTGGTCCTGCTGTGGTGGTCATAACGCGTCCATTGCCACTGATTGCCGAGGTAGCAGCGATCATGGCAGGAGAGACTGGCATGTCATTTTTGACATTTTCCGTGGCTGCAGCGAGTAGTAATCTCGCACTTGCATTTGCATGGAGTCTCACGGGAAGGATTGGTCAGCAGCAAGGTTCCCTACAGTGGATTCTCGTGTGGTCGTTGGTCGTTCCTGTCGCTTTGACCTGGTTGTGGTTCCATTCTCGTCCAAGTGATTCAAAGATCAAACCATGACAATGCTATCAAAGATCTTGGTAGATGGATTATGTTTATGAGTGAATCATCCGATCTGATAAGGCAATATATCTTCCTCGGTACGTAGATGTGACAATCGCTATGGATACAACAGATAAACACGAAGAGCATCTTTCGACGTCAGATGCATCAGAGATTTCAACCAAACAAAAAGGATATATCCGTAGACTCTACAACTGGGTCCTTTCTTGGTCTGGCTCACCATATGGTCTCTCGGCACTGGCAGCAATTTCATTTGCTGAGAGTTCATTCTTTCCAATTCCTCCCGATGTTCTTCAGATCGCCATGTCCGTTGCTCGTCCGGCACGGAGTTTTCTTTTTGCGGCCGTCTCAACAGTTGCCAGTGTCGCTGGGGGTATTGTTGGATGGACTATTGGATGGGCCTTGTGGTCTTTTCTTTCTCCATTCTTTTTTCGATTTATTCCGGGCTTCACTGTGGAAAAGTTTCAATATGTTGAGTCGCTCTATCAATCTCATGCCGGTTGGGCAATTTTCTCAGCTGCGTTCACACCGATACCATTCAAGATTTTTACTATTGCAGCCGGAGTGTGCTCTGTTCCCCTCCATATTCTTGTTTTCGCATCAACCCTTGGGAGAGGAGGACGGTTTTTCTTAGTCGCTATTGTGATGAGAATTTTTGGGAAGCAAGCACGTGATTTTCTACATGCCTATCTTGAGTGGATAACGCTTGCATTGGGCGTGTTACTCATTGGAGGTTTTTTTCTTGCAGGTTGGTTGATGCGTTAGCGGCGTTGTTCAGGAAATCAGAGGTTTTGGAAAATGGTTTCAAAATGATTGCGTGTCTGGGTCGTAATTCCCCGTACATCATTTGAGAGAGCAGAAGCATTCTTGTAGCCCAGCAAGGCTGCGAGATTGTGTTGCTCATCTGGATTGGATGGAAAATCATGACGTGCGGTTGCGTCAATGAGTCGCAATCGTCCTTCGATAAGTCGCAAGAAACGGTAGGCAGATGATAAATCAGAGAATTGTGACTGAGAGAGGTGGCCAGCGATATGTAGTTCAGTGAGAGCAGTATGCGTCCCGGTGGCTCGTAAACGCTTTTGGCATTTTCCGTATCGAAGTTGCAGCGCCTGAGCAATAAACTCAATGTCTACAACCCCGCCACGACCACGTTTTAGATTTTGAGGTGCGGTATTCTCTTCCATTTTATACCTCATGCTGTAAATGGCTTGCATGTCATCCTTGGACCATATGTGTTCATACGTTGCGTCATCAATGATTTTTTGAATCAATTGCTTTGACTGCTGTGATCCAAAAATGACTCGAGCTTTCGTGAGAGCCTGACGTTCCCAGATTGCAGCGGGTCCATCTTGTTGAAAGTAGTGATGGAATTCTCTGGTCGAAATGGCGACAGGTCCACTTCGACCACTCGGACGCAGTCGTGAATCAGTCTCGTAAAGACGACCTTGGGGAGTAAAGGTATTGAGCGTCCGCAACGTTTTTTGGGATAATTCACTGAAAAAATGTGCATTTGTGGTCACGTTTTCTGGTGATCCAGACGGACTATTTTTTTGGGTGTTGCCTTCATGGTCGTAAAGAAAGATGACATCGAGATCGCTGGCGTAATTAATCTCTCGGCCACCAAATTTTCCTAGGGCAAGAACGATCAGTTCTGCCCGTTGCATGGGAGTCGTATTGTTTCCAACTGCAGGTTGTCCAAATCTTGCAATGAGTTTTTCTTTTTCATGATCAATTGTTGCTCGTAGTGTTGCTTCTGCAATAGCTGTGAGGGCCTGTGCGATCTCATCGACGTGGAGTTGTCCGAGAATGTCACGTATTCCGACACGCAGTTGTTGAGATACTTTGAAAGATTGAAGAATTGGAAGAATTCCAGTGGCTCCTCGGCAAAGATCAAAGAGATAATCATTGAGAAACTTTTGTGTCGGCAAATGATCAAGGAGTAAACTGTCTACAAGTTCATCAATCATGCCTGGATTGCTCACAAGAAGCCGTGATAAAAATGGACTTGTTGAGCACAGGTGTATCATAAGATCGAGAGAGGGAGGTGAGGCACTAAACAGTTCCCACAAAATACTTTTTCCACCAAGTGAGTTTGCGACAGCATTAAGATTCGCAAGAGTCGCATCGGGGTTATGAGTTTTTCCAACAGCAGTAAGAAGTCTTGGGGTGATAGCGGCAAGAAAATGTCTGCAACGATGGCTTGATAGGAAGCGATCCCCCTCTTCGCTCAAGGAATGGAGTATTTGATGGGTTCTCTCAGGATCCCGAAATCCATGTTTCGTGATAATGCTTCTACTGAGGGACGAATCTGTCTGAGGATTGAGAATCAAATCCACTTCGGGTTCTGGTGTCTCCTCACCCGGAAAAGCATCATGAAGGATGTGGTCAAGGATTTTCCGATTCAGATGCGTTGCTTTTGCAACAGCTGATTCCATGGCGGTGCGACCCGCGTTGCCAGAACCAAATCCAAGTCGGGTTGCTAAGCGTTCTCGTTCCGTGCAGTCCTGGGGAATTCGGTGTGTCTGAATATCATAGAGAACTTGAATCTGATGTTCGATTGTTCGTAGTAAACGGTAATTTTTTTCTAGTATCCCGCGCTCCTGATCAGTAAGGCTTCCGGTCTCAGTCAGTCGGCCAATTGCTTCGAGAGTATTACCCGTGCGAATAGAGGGTGTCGTTCCTCCGTTGAGAAGTTGTAGAAATTGAATCGTGAATTCAATGTCACGAATTCCACCATGACCATACTTTACATCGCATCCGTCTCCACCAGATTGACTCGCGCGGTACTCAATGTCTCGTTTGAGTGACTTAATGCCATTGATGTCAGCAGAGGAGAGAAAACGACGATAAACCCATGGTTGCAGGTGATCGAGTATCGACGTGCCTAATTGTGGATCACCGGCTACATGCCGAGCTTTCACCCAAGCTTGCCGTTCCCAGGTTCTGCCTTTCTGGTCATAGTACTGCAACAGTTGCTGTGAGGTCATCACAAGTGGGCCGTTCGTGCCAAATGGGCGCAGACGTAAGTCAACACGATACGCTGCACCCAATGGAGTCACTTCTGAGACAAGATGAATAAACTCTCGTATAACGCGTTCAAAGAATTCCACCGTTGAACAGGGCTTTGCTCCTCTCACAATGCCATCACCAGAGCAGATGAAAACAAGGTCAATGTCACTTGAATAGTTAAGTTCTCTCCCACCGAGTTTTCCGAGAGCAATGGCGGCAATGGTTGAGGGCGTATCATCAAAACATGTCGGCAAACCGCATCGTTGCTGTATCGTTTTCAGTGCAATTTGAAGTGCTGCGTCAATCACACAATCCGCAAGATGTGAAATCTGACTCGTGACAATCTCCAGACGTTGACGCAGTACAATATCACCGTAAGCAATACGGAGTATGTGTCGCCTCTTGAAGCGTCGCAGTGCAGCCATGGTCGCAGTGTTGTCCGAAAAAAGATCAATTTCTTGAAAGAGCCTTGCTGCCATCAGTTCTTTTTTTTCAGGTGCTCCACCTCCAAGACGGATTTTTTCCCAGCTATGAGGATCCTGAATAATTAAGTCTGCGAGGTACGGACTTGCAGAAAAAAGACGCGCTAAAACATGGAGGGAACGAGGATCTCTTTGGAAAAGTGTTCCGGCAGACAGTGGACTTCGGACAGCGACAAAAAATCTTTCAAGTGACGTTAGAACACGATCAGGGTCACTAAGTTCTGGAAGAATTTCTTGAAGGTGTAGGGCAAGAGAAGTCAAGAGATCGAATGTAAGACCCTGCTGTGCAAGGTGTAACATTGCACGATGAGCAATAGAAGGATCCCGAAGCCCGGCCTGTTTGCCCCATGCTACTGCTGCTTCAGGATCATCGATTAACCGATGGGCATCCAAGAGTTCAGAGGACATGCGATTAGAGATGTGTCCTGAATGGAAAAATACAATGGGAATGGTGTGTTACTAGGGCAATTTTATTGTATGAAGATTACATGTCTCAGATTCTTTTTCATGTGAGAATTGTAATGATTGAAGTGGTATTGCCTCAGCAATACCGTCAGGAATAGTCCCAGATAATGACCACGCTCCGGCGGATTCGATATCAACATCAACAAGGCGTCCAACTAATCGGAGTGGGGCATCGAATACAACAATCCGATCGCACATGGTTCTTCCCGTAAGTTGTGCAGTTCCATCGGGGCCAGGATCAACGTCACGTTTTGCATCTCTGGTTGATAGTCCTTCCACAAGAACTTGCTGGCGCGATGCAATAAAGCGTTTATTACTTTTGAGACTCACTTCAGCCTGAGCAGCGAGTAGCGTGTTATTACGCTCTTTTTTTATAGCCTCAGGCACATCGTCAAGTTGCCTTTCAAAGGCTTTTGTTTCTGGGCGTGGGCTGTATTTGAAGATGAATGAATTCTTAAAGTCAGCTGACTGCACGAGATCCAAAGTGGTCTGAAATTCGGCGTCGGTCTCACCGCAGAAGCCAACAATAAAGTCACTTGTAACAGCAGCGTGTGGTAATTCCTCACGAACTCGGTGGAGCATGTCCATATATTCTCCGATGGTGTACCCCCGCTTCATCCGGGTGAGAACAGCATCAGAACCATGTTGAGCAGGTACATGCAAGTAGTGGCAGACTTTTGGAAGATCACGGACAGCGGCAATGAGATCAGAAGTCATATCTTTCGGATAGTTTGTTACAAACTTGATGCGATCAAGGCCGTCAATCGCATCAAGCATTGCGAGAACATCTGCAAGCCGTACTGTTTTTCCTCCATCTGACCATCGATAACTATTAACCGTTTGGCCAATAAGAGTGATTTCACGACATCCCTCTGCAACAAGTTTTTTTGCCTCTCCGAGTATGGCTGCCGGTGGTCTCGCCTGTTCTGGGCCTCGTACTCGTGGCACCACGCAGAAAGCGCAAAACTTATCACAACCAGTCTGCGTCCGGATAAAAGCCTGGAACGGAGTAGGGCGCATAGAGGGATCACGATCAGGGTCGTAGCTTTCAAAGCTCTCAGCAACAGCATTCCGTGATCCAGCCTTTCGATCAAGACTGACTTCGATTTGGGGGCCCTTACCAGCCAGAATAAGGTCAACAAGTTTTGGTATACGATGCAGTTGGCCTGGGCCTACAACAAGATCAACCCAAGGCGCACGTGCTCGAATAAGCGATTGATCTTTTTGGGCCATACACCCCAGCACGCCTACAATCAAATCCGGTCGTTTCTGCTTCTGGCTTCGGATGCGACCAAGAGCAGAATAAATCTTGTCTTCAG
>JBDOMS010000207.1:0-2918 GCA_039831735.1 Pirellulales bacterium | reverse complement strand
CCTGCAGGCCACGATCCGGTGTTTGGCTTGTTTCAGCAGGCATGGTCACCCCCCATCTTCCTTCTCCCCTCAGTCCCTACATGTTTCTTTCTCAGCCTGACGATGTGCCACAACTGCTGAGCCCGCCACTGTAGAACGCCCGTGGTCGTTGCTTATCGGGACTCTCGTTGCCCTCTTCCTGTCACTTGGCGGCAACGCCTACTTGGGCATGCTCCTGGGAGGCATGCGGGCTCGCTACGTCGCACTTGTCCGAGAGCGTCTGCCTGGTGGCTACAGTCAGGCTTGAGCTGGGACGCTTTTTTCAGTTCAGTCCCGCCGCTTCTTTCGGCGGCCTCGTGGCCGGGGGGGCGGCTGGTCTGGTTTGTCACCAAAGAAAAAGTCTTCGGCTGGCCAGTGTTCTTGCTGATGAGAGGGTGCCGCCGAGGTTGCGGCAGGGACTGCTGGCAGGCTGGTGGGCCGTGCTGAACCACCAAGGGTTCTGACCGACGCCCCCGCATCCGTAAACAGCCGAGCCACATGGGCATGGCAGGTAAGGACCAGCATCTGTTGGTCTCCCGCTTGGTCTTCCATGAATTCCACCAGCGTGCGTGAGGCCGAGCTTTCGTCGAGCCAGTTGGTGACGGCCAATCCGCAGAGTAGCGTCAGCACCAACAGCAGCAGCCCATTCTGCATGATGCCAATCATTCTGGCTCATAGCGGCAACAGATAGTTTGACTCCCGGGAGATTGACACCCTGACGGCTACGAACAATCCCTCCATGAATAACACGGCATCGCACTCCATGACTTGTTGATTCTTCGACAAGAAGACTCACTGTTCCATCTGCGATCATCACGCTGTCCCCAACTGAAAGCTCATCAACAAGCGGAGCATAATTGGTGACAAATTGATCCCTTTCCTTGCTTTCGTTTCCCTGAACGAACCAGATCTCCTCGCCCTCGACACACTCCACAACTCCTTCTGGCAACTGACCAAGTCGAATCTTGGGACCAGCAAGATCCACAAGAATTCCTACCGGACGAGCCAATGCATCTGAGATACGCCTGATTCTATCATGTGTCACCTCATGTTCTTGAAGTGACCCATGAGCCATATTGAGACGAAAAACATCAACACCAGCCTCCATCAGACCTTGGATTACTTTTTCATCGCGACTCGCAGGACCAATCGTTGCCACGATCTTCGTACGAACCACCTGAGAGGTTGCATCTCCGCCGTCTTGATCGATGTTTGGATTAGAACTGTTCAATGAATGTCTCTTATACTACTTTTCGAAACGGCCTGTGGAAGCACGAACGAGGGTGTGATATTGAAAAACTGTTTGTTTGACTTCAGTGTATCCTAGATTAACGAGTTTCCTATCTGAGAAATGCCCATGTCCAATCCACAGTGGCTCGGCCGTAGAATCATTGTTGCTGGTGGCACGGCCGGCTTCGGTCTTGTCCTCGCACGACATCTCACCCGATTCGGAGCCCACGTCCTTATCGTAGGTCGATCGGCTACAGGCATTCAACGAGCATTTGAATCATGTGAACAGGCTGGAGATAAAACTGATACGATGCGAGGCATCTCGGCTGATCTGAGCAGGGCAGGCGAGGGCAACCGTGTGGCTGGTGAGGCCCTCAGGCTTCTCGGAGGCATTGATGACCTGTTTTTCTGCGTTGGCCGTTCCGGTCGTGCAGCCATGCTAGAAACATCACCAGCTACACTTCAGGAATACCTTGATGCCAATCTTCTAACCGCCGTAGAACTGACGCAGGCTGTTTCGGATGACGTTGCCCTCTCATCAGGTCATCTCGTCTATATGGGGAGTTTGGCCGGAAAAATTGTCATGCCCTATATGGGACCGTACAGTGTAGGGAAGTCTGCACTGGCAGCCTATGTTGAATCCATACGCCTTGAACTTGAAGGGCGTGGGGCACATGTCCTACTTGTCTCACCTGGACCGATCGGTCGCTCTCCATTTGACCCTGTCGTTGACCGCGCTCACACCAGATATATTGATGAAGCCAAGGCCGCTGGACTTCCAAAAGAGGCTGCCGTGCCCGGCGGGACAACAAGCCTTTCACCAATCGACCCAGAAAGGCTCGCGGAAAGGGTGCTTGAAGCGTGTAAACTTCGGATCCCTGAACTCATTGTTCCCCGCAAGGTAAGCTTTCTTGCTGGCATCATTGAATGGTTTCCTACGACCGGGCGTCGCGTGCTGGCATGGGCAACCAAAAGACGATAGCGAGTAAATTGTATCCTGCGTAGCGGAATCTTTCTTACGCACGACAAAAACAGCTTTCTTGGGTATACATACATTTTTTGATAATCGTTCTATGGTTGCACGTAGTTGACCCAAAACTTAGGAGAATGGTTTGATGGCAGAGTTTTTTCAGGGTATTGAAGCCATTAAGTACGAAGGTCCTGATTCTCAAAACATGCTCGCTTTTCGTCACTACGACGCCAATGCCTTGATCGAAGGCAAAACGATGCGGGATCACTTTCGATTTGCCGTCTCCTACTGGCACACGTTTCGAGGTGTTGGAAGTGATCCATTTGGTCCCGGCACAATGGTCCGCCCTTGGGAAACACCTGCTGATCCAATGACAATGGCACTACAGCGTGTCGATGTTGCTTTTGAATTCCTTGAAAAACTTGGTTGTGATTTTTATTGTTTTCATGACCGAGACGTCGCTCCTGAAGCGGCTTCTCTTTCTGAATGCAATGATCAATTAGATGTTATTGCTGATCGACTTGAGGAAAAACAGAAGCAAACTGGCAAGAAACTTCTTTGGGGTACAGCCAACCTTTTTAGCCATCCACGATATGTGCATGGTGCAGCAACGAGCCCTAACGTTGAGTCGTTTGCCTATGCTGCTTCTCAGGTAAAAAAAGCCATTGAAGTGACTCATCGCCTTGGTGGTGCAGGCTAC
>JBDOMS010000358.1:0-13059 GCA_039831735.1 Pirellulales bacterium | reverse complement strand
ATATGTGACGACTTTTATAGTGCAGACTTCAGCATCAATCTTGCAACATTACTAGAAAAAAAATGCCAGTCACGTTCACTCGAACTTCATTCGATGCCTGTGCTAATTGCTAGAACAAACCGTGACCGTGTTGGTCACGCAGACTTTGGTGAAAAATTTGTTCCCCATTTTTGGAAAGATGTTATTGAACTGTATTACGTACGCCGTCCACGACAAACCACCATTACCCTCCGTGATTTCTTTGAAAACGTTGACAATATGATGTACGGCTACGGACGAGTTCCAAGGGTTGATGCACATGGCGTCGTGACTTACAGACTTGTGAATCCTGAACTGTGCCAAGATCCGGTTGTCTTCGTCCCTCTTGATGAAAACGATCGTTCTCAACTCCGGAAAATTCTTGGCCTGCCTGAAAATGAGCCATTACTAGGAATCTTTGATATTGGCTAACGCCACGAATCTCCCTGGAGCAGGAGTTGCGTTACATTCCAGCTGTTTTTCTTAGGATGAATATACATCCCGACGCACATCTGGCTTGACACCCTCAGGGGTTTCATCACTTTCGATATCAAACCACTCTGGCTTAAACTCAATTCGAGGCTGCGTTGCTGGGTTAGCAAGTGCAATATTACTAACAAGTGCAATCACAGCGTCGGACAAAGCAACTTCAGGCTTACACCGTGGCTGATTTTCTGGAGAAGGATTTCTTATGCACCATGCCCAATGCTCCATTTCCTCCGTGTACCCTCGCGAAGGAGGACCCTTTGACTCACCGATGGCTGAAGCAACCGTAGCACCACCTCCACTCTCGGTGGTGTCTAACGCAGGAGTTCCATCTTTTGCTTTCTTGACGGTGACCCGTGTATCACGAGAAGAATTTTTGTACAGCATAACGTCTCGCTCGTTCTCAAGAATAAGCGTACCCTTCGTGCCCATCACAACCTCACCATAACCCCCAAAACCATTTCCATTGATCGATGAGTACGTCACAACAATCTTTTTATTCTGATCTTCTTCATACCCAGGAGCAGGGTACTCGAACATACAATACACATGATCTTCAACTTCTCTATCAGCAGGAAAGATACTGCGATTTCCAACGGCAGTCACGGTGAGCGGCTTTATCTTTTTCCCCTCTCCATGCATTGCAGAAACAAAAATACCGGAGGCATCAAGTTGGTGACTTCCAAGCTCAGCCATTAATCCACCGCCAGTCCGGTTCCACAACCTCCAACGAATGAGTTCCTCGAGGGAAGAACGCGTCGTACCATCCGGGAGAGTTGTCTCCGTATAACCAAGCGATGCAGCATCAACTTCTTGGTCAGAAATCTGTTTCTCAAGTTGAGCAATTCTTTTTGTCAGCGAGTCTATATCGGAAGGCTTCGCTGTCTGCAGTGATTTCTTCCAACTTGCTAACTTGCTCGCTAACGCTTCATCACCCGGCAAAGGAGGCTTCCATGAGTCTTTACCTGGCAAGTTGCCACGGTGCCATTGTGCACGAATGGAGTGAACGTCTCCTATAAGCTTTGCTTTGCCGAGAGTAAAAACAGCATTGTCATAGAGGATGCTATAGTGACGCTGATGTCCTGTTGCAAGCAACTTGTTTGTTTCCTTAGCGACCCGTCCCATCTCCTTGCATTCGTGGACACTGTGCCCCATGAGTTTCTCGGTGAGCACATGCTTGCCTGCTCGCATCGCCTTAATGGCTGCTTCTGCATGCAAATGCAGCGGCAACGCAATGACAACTGCCTCAATGTTGTCATCAGCTAACAACTCTTCATATGCACCGTAAACTTTTACATTCCTGCGACCCTCATCCTCATTCTTCCAGCCATATTTTGATAAAAGCCCAGGACGAACGGCGTAGGCATTTGCACTCGACATGTCTCCATGAAATGCACGATAGACGTTGTACGGACGAACATCAGCAATTGCTACAACATTCATGTAATCTGGATTATGGGCGCCAATGAGAACACTGCCTTCGTCTCCCGTACCAATAACTCCAACGCGCAGTGGATCACCAACACTTTTCCCATAACCAAAATAGATTGATCCCAAACCTGCACCAGTAGCCAGACCGGCGGCAACTGTTCCAGTGAGAAAGTCGCGACGCGTCACTCCGACAGCATCATCGAAATTCTGTTTGCCTATTTTCTTCTGTTCTTCAGACAGGTTCATCAGGTCACCTCAATAGCAAAAATCGGGAAATCATGTGTGGTTACGCCGACAGCAGGCCAACGGACACCAGGAACGCAGGAAATAATCAAGTCCTCTCCAGCCTCCATTTGGCATGGTTGCAAGAACCAAAAGAGCCGAAATCTCAACCCATTGATTATACGTTGACTGAGAGCCGGCAATCCAAAAAGGTTGTGAAGCAACAACGCTGGCAAGGAAAAAAACACCTCCCATCGCATTGAAAGGCACTAAAATTCCGACGACTAGACAGGCACCAATCGCCACCAATGACCAACTGACAAATTGATCTTGTTTCCACAATGCTGTTTTTGGTTTGGCAGCCGCAGCTTTGACACGTTCAGATGGAGACAATCCAGCGTTCCATGCGGCGAAAAGCTTTTCACCGATTGACGACGCATCAGCCTGCCACGCAGAAGCCATGCCAGATAGTTCACGCCGCTTCTCAGCCACACGACGACGTTCAAAAGGAACTTCTCGAGCAAACGGCTGGCGAACCTGAGCATCCAGACGATCCAATTCCATTCGGTACTGTTCAAGATCAGGAGTAATATCTTCCACGTAGCTCGAAAGTTCTTCGGCCGCATTTTTGATTTTCTCTTCAGCAGCTTTTTCATCCTCAACTGAGTGAAAAGGAGCAACACGTTTACGGGCACTCAAAACATTTCGCCATGACTCAATGACACTTTCTTCCCATGCCTTTCCTGCCTCAAGCGACGACCGACGATCACGTGCTCCAAGTGTATCATTCCAGTTGCCTACCTCTGGAAGGGACATCCGATACCAATCTCCCAATGGTCCTACTGCTGCTTTACGAAAACCAGCACTTGACCACGAGGGGTCTCGAAGATGCGAAAATCCTTCCAAGAAAAAATGAAGGCCAACCACAATTCGCAGCACAGCCAGCGCTACTACAGCGAAAACTGTCATTCGTATCATGAAATCACAACTTCTTGAAAAAGTATTTTTCTGACCACTCGAATTTTATTAAACTACGGTAATATCTGCTAGCAAGGGCATCAAACACCGAGATACTGTCCAAAATAGATATCTTTCTCTCTTGGAAGCCCTGGGTCAAATGACGATAACGGCGTACTATTTTTAAGATTACCATGACTTCGCTACTTATTCCTAAAAAGATTGTCCTCTGCTATCCGGTAGAGGCGCGCCATATGTCATTGATCCAATCTTTTGTGCCGGGTTCCACCGTTATTGATGCAGGGCAGGAGCGGATATCAACAGAAATTCTCGATGCAGACATTTATTGCGGCCACGCGAAGGTTCCAGTGCCATGGGAGGACGTCGTGCAAAAGGGTCGGCTTCAATGGATTCAGTCTTCTGCTGCAGGACTTGATCACTGCCTTTCACCGGCTGTGGTCCAGTCACGTATCACTGTTACAAGTGCTTCCGGAGTTTTGGCTGATCAAGTTGCTGAGCATGCGGTTGGTCTGGCAATTGCCTGTACCCGACGGCTTCCCATATTTTTCAAACAGCAGCAACACCACGAGTTTGTCCGGCGACCCACTCGTGACCTGACTGGTAGTTCAGTAGGCATTGTTGGCTTTGGAGGTGTCGGACGGCGCCTGGCGGAGGTATTGAAGCCATTCAACACGAGAATTCTTGCTACCGACTGGTTTCCTTCAAATAAACCCGACCATGTCGAGTTTCTTGGGCCTCCTTCATCACTTTCCAAACTTCTCACAGCAGCAGATATTATTTTCCTATGTGTACCGCTTACGAAGGAAACAACAGGTATGATTAATGCTTCGACCTTGGCGCAAATGAAAAAAGGCAGCATCCTAGTCAATATGGCTCGAGGCAAACTTGTCATTGAAGAGGCACTTGTTGAAGCCTTGGAAAGTAATCATCTGGACTCCGTTGCGCTTGATGTCACTCCAGAGGAGCCATTACCTCGACAGAGTCGATTGTGGAATACTCCTAATCTGCTCATCACTCCACATGTTGCCGGACAGTCGGGCAAACGAATTGATGCAATGACTCAGTTTTTTTGTGACAATATCGTTCGTTTTTTAGGTAACAAGACCCTCAAGAACCTTGTCGATAAGCAGCTTGGTTTTCCACGTCAGGACGAACAACACATATGATGACTCAAGACGAATCATTCTCCACAGCTATCTACCAAGATGACCGTCCAACAATTTCTGCTGCAAATCAGGTTGGCACGCGTTGCCCTGACGAACTTTTATCTCGTTATGGTGAGATTCTCGAAGGCGGCAGACTCAGTTGGACCGAATATCACAATCTCGGCCGCCGTCTTGGCGCAGGTGGTCAAGGCGTTGTCTTTCTTACAACTCGTCGGGGTTCAGATAACTTTAGCCTGCCGGTGGCCCTGAAAGTCTTCTCGCCAGAGCGATACGAGTCAGAAACACACTATGACGAAGCGATGTCACGAATCGCGAGTGTTTCTTCTCGAGTAGCGCAAATCCAACAGGATAATCTGCTGGATGTGCAAAACTTCGTAGAACAACGTCGAATTCGTATTATGGAGATGGAATGGATTGATGGTTACGACCTTTCACGGCTACTTGCCCCTGAACTTCTTGAAAAAACAAGAGAAACTGTCAGCGAAGAACGTTGGGCCTACTTAAACAATGTGATCGTTACGGCCGGACCACGTCAGTCACGACTCAAGCCAGGTGTCGCAATCGCTGTTGTACGTGAATGTCTTTCCGCACTGGCCGCGCTGCACCGTGAAGGGATTCTGCATGGTGATGTAAAAAGTTCAAATATAATGGTGAAGCGAACTGGTAATGCAAAAATGATTGATATTGGTTCAGCCATTGTTCTGGATGACATGCAACCGAACCGAACCTGTACACCTGCTTATGCCGCACCAGAAGTACTCGAAGGAAGAGACAACACTCCCAGATCAGACCTTGCCAGCCTCGGCTATGTGCTGATTGAAATGTTATCCGGACAACCGCCTTTTGTTGGCTTGCAGTCATATCGTGAACTTTTGGAGGCAAAACAATCGCTTTCTCAGAGGCTTGAACATATTTTGCCCACTGAAGTCAGTTGCAATGCGCTGCTCATGAATTTTATACGCGGTATGGTTGCTGCTGACCCAGCACTTCGCTTCCCGAGTGCTGAAGATGCTGATCTCGTCAAGGACGGGGCTGCAAGCTTCCACCGGCAATTGATTGTTGGAGGACTCGCAAGTGAGTACGAAAATGAAATTCGTGCATGGCTTGAAGAATTGGATTAGCCTGACCGTTTTGTCTTATGACGAGACGTTCTTTCGAGACGTTTATAAATAGCAGATAGCATCCATGTGGTTGTTACTGGTGCGATCCGCTTAAGCCGCCACATGAAGCGTGCCGTTCGCCCCACGACCACGTACCGTCTATTCTGGTCAATCGCCCGAAGGACATGCAATGCGACTGATTCACTGGTCCACCGGCACGTATCCATGCGACGATGAGCCTCAATTGATTCAAAGTCTGCAGAGAAATGCCATGCATCGAGGAGGCCGGATTTGAAAAAACCGGGGCAAACAACTGTCACTCCGGGTTTCTTTCCAGAGGTTTCTGCGGCCAGTGATTCTGATAAAGCAATCACTCCTGCTTTACTCGCTGAATAGGCAGCCATTGATGGTGGAGCAAGAAGACCCGCGATTGAAGCAATATTGACAACATGGGACCGACCTGGGTTTTGTCGCAACCACGGAACAAATATCTCGCAGCCAAAAGCAGTACCGAGTAAATTTGTATTGAGCACACGCCGCCACTGGGAATCAGATACTTGTCCTACCTCTCCAGAAGCTCCCACCCCTGCACAATTAATGAGTAACTCTAGCGAAGAGCATCGACTCCGTACGTTCTGATACAGTGACTGCCAACTCTGATAGTCCATCACATCAAAGACGAATGAACTACTCTCATGCCCACGACTTTCAATGGAGGACGCAAGAGCTTCTAAGCGTTGTTTATCCTGATCTGCAAGACACACATGCCATCCTGCCTCAGCGAGTAATAGTGAGAGAGAACGCCCCAAACCACTTGCAGCTCCAGTAATGACGGCAGTTCCGGGCGTCCACTGCATACGGGTTCCTCAAAAAAAGGTGTATCAAATAACATCGATGCAAAAAAACATTGGGACAAACGTCGAGTGCAAAGAATCACTCCGAACTGGAATTCAACTACCAGTCAAATGCTCATCTCTTCGCTATTTAAGAATAGATGAACTGCCAATATTATCTAGAAAGCGAGGGTGACGGGACTCGAACCCGCGGCCTCCAGCGTGACAGGCTGGCGCTCTAACCAACTGAGCTACACCCCCTAGAAAGACTCCGGCACTCACCGTGAGCTAACAGAGGATTCGCCTCCTACTGCCATTTATATCGGTTTTTTTCCCTTGCTCCACAACCCCCGCCTCTTCTTTTCGCACTATTTTCGATTCACAGTCGCCCAAAACGTATCTCGATCAAGAAAAACAAGATTGACGAGACGTTTTGTACTTAGAAATATTGGGCACTGGTAGGATTTCTCATTAGAAAATACCACGCTGAGGATCGAAACCCTTCTGCTTTGCGATCTCGAAGTCCTGTTGCGATTGAGCCTCCAAACCGATTTCACGACATGCCAATGCTCGGTGATGGTGCATTACTGCCAAAGAATGGTCGAACCAACGCAATCGCCTTGCTAACTCAATCTGGTCGACTTGACGAGCAAGTAACATTGCCTGCCGTCGCTGCCTCCTCATACCATCAATTGCAAGATTAAGTTGATCAATGGCCTCTTGCTGCCTGCCGAGAAGGTGCAGAATAAAACCACGCGTATCAAGAAATTCCACAGGACGATCATTTCGTGCATGAAGAGCATTCTCAATGTCTTCTAAGGCCTCTGAAAGATCTTGGCCAGTTAATGCACGGATATAGGCGCGATGGTTGAGGGCTTCAGGAGAGTTAGGACCTGAAAGACGTACAGCTAACTCTGCTGCATCCAAGGCTTCTCTCGGTTGTCCTGCCACCACATGAGCAATAGCTCTTGTCCGAACTGGCAACGGACTTGTTGGAGACTCATCCGATGCAAGCTGTGCGTCTGCAATGGCTCCTTGAGAATCCTGTGCCTCAAGACGAAGCATCGCACGCATACACAGCAGTTCAGGATTACGGCCATGCCAATCAATTGCTCGACTCATATGGCCCACTGCCGAAGGTAAATCATCTTCAACCTCACTGATGGCAGCCTGTTGAAGCGACCATAGGACTACCGCATCGCGGATCATGGGCATGACAACAGGCACAAGCAGAAGTGGAACAATGACCCCAAGAATCACGGCGATCAAAAAAATCCTTTTACGCGGACCCGCTACACGGCGGACGGGAGCCGCTGCCACCGTCTCGTTCTTTGGTTCCGGTTGTTCCTTCGGAATCTCAAATTCAGGAGATATTGGAAATCCGTCTTGATCGTATCGCATAATTGCTTCTTCTAAAGTTAGTCTAATCAATTTAGACTATGCAGGTAATCCAGCATCTTTTTAGTTGTTAGTTCCAACATTCGTGCTCAGTTTTGACGTCCTACATCATCTACTTGGAGATTTAGATATGCCACTTTTTGAGATCGAAACTGATGGCCACATCATCATTTCCTGGGCAACTGATGAGCAGACTGCTGAGAGTGTCGTTGCCGACGCCTATCCCAGTGAGAGCATTGTAAGACTGACTCGTCGCCCACGAGACACATGGGTTATTTCAAAGTCAGCACTCGGACTCAAAGATACGCAAACGGATCCATGCAATACAGCTCGCGAATGCCTCTCTAAGGCAGCAGGTGACAAACTTCATGCGATTCGCTTGTACATGCATGAAACAGGAGACGATCTCGATAGAGCAAGGAAGGTCATCGAGTCAAACATGGTTATGGGCTGGTAAAAACATTACCGAATTGGCTGAGATTGTTTTTCAAAGCCCGCTGTCTCAACCCCTGTATTTGTTTTTGGTTCTCCTACCAGGATCGAAGAACTGGGCGTGTAGCTTGACGTTCCCCCTGGGCGATACCCAGGATCAGGCCGCCTCCGAGGTGCTGAAGGCGTAGGGCCAGCAGGAGACTCACCTGGCCAAGGACCAGGCTTAATGGGATCAGGCGCAATGGGATCTTGTTCAAATTGACTTGGGGCTGGCTCCGGCCGAGCTACCGCCGGAGACCCGAGTGACGCACCAACAGCCGCCTCAGAAATTGAGTTACTGCCAAATCGACTCGAGTTGGCTTCACCATAACGAGATTCAGATGAAGGCAAGGACGATTGTGGCTGTGACAGGACATCAGGTGACGGAGGTGTTGCAAATTCTGAAGATACAGGATCGCCAAACGAACTACCGACTCGACTATCGGCAATTCGAGATTGTGTGGCTGCTGGGGTTTGGTCAAGCGAAACTGCTGGCCCGTTCTCAGATGGCTCTACCGGCAAGGTCGCGTACGGTCCTGTCTGGGCAGAAACACCTGCAGGTGTCTTTCTCATCCGATCTGCATCGGCAATGTTTCCTGTCTCCGGATACGCCAGAGATGGATTCGTTTGTCCATACGTAATGGGCGTAGCATCATCAGTCGACGGGTATTGCGGTAGTGGGCTGGCAGATCTTTCTGATGGAGAAGGGGAGGCATCGTCAGCCATGACGTATGCCTCGGGAGTAGTCGTGGTGGGGTATGGAGATGCCATTGCAGATGGCTTTGAAACACCATTTACACCTGAAGTCTCCTCATTTTCATGCGGTGGTGCTGAGGCCAATTGGGAGGGATCTGTATTGGCTCCAAATGCCCACCATGACGGTTTGGAAAATGAGGCACCGCTCTTACAGCCAGCAGACACGAGAATGAGGCAGACAGCACTCACTGCCCACACCGAAACATTGTTTCGGAAGCCGAAATCATGATTGGGCTCCAAAATCATATCTATCTCCAAACAAACTTTGGGGTAACTCATAACGTCAGTTAGGAAATAGGCTGAGAGAGCGTCAAAAGTCAACGCCAGCAGCAACGAATCATTTCAAAAAGTCAAAAGAAATAGGGGGAGTGACCTTCGCCACTCCCCCCATTTCAGAAAAATGCAAATCAGGGCAATCTAGGGAAGACAGTGCTCGCTGCTTCTCTGTCAGCTCACACAAATCGTTTGCCAACTGCCTCCCAATCAATAATGTTGAAAGCCGCCTTGACGTAGTCTGCTCTCCGATTTTGGTAGTTGAGATAATAAGCATGTTCCCACACATCGAGTCCAAATAGCGGCGTATTGCCATGCATGACTGGACTATCTTGATTCGCGGTACTTTCGATCACTAGTTTTCCACCCGGTTCAACAGAGAGCCATGCCCACCCGCTACCAAAACGTTTCATTGCTGCATCGCTGAAGGACGTTTTGAGGTTCTCATAGCTACCAAAGATACTTTTAACGGCATCGCTGAGGGCACCGGTCGGTTCTCCTCCCTTGCCTGCACCGAATGATTCCCAGAACAACGTGTGGTTCGCATGTCCTCCACCATTATTCCGCACAGCCATACGAATTCCTTCGGGAATGCTTTCAAGATCTGAGATGAGTTTCTCAATAGGCAATGAAGAAAGGTCTGCATGTCCCTCTAAGGCCTTGTTAACGTTTGCAACATAGGCAGCGTGATGCTTGTCATGATGAATTTCCATTGTTCGGGAATCAAAATAAGGCTCCAAAGCATCAAACGCATAGGGGAGGGGGGGCAGTGAATAAGCCATGAAAACGCTCCTAGTTTTTTCCTTTAAGATCAAATATGTGGTTCATCACAGTGCTTGCGATGATGCGATCCTAGTCAACATAAGACATACCGGCAAACGACTGGCCTGAAAAGCGGTAACGATGGTAGGGAATGCATCACAAAATCAGTAGGCACCACTCCTGCTGGGGATTCCGAATGCCCCACATTCCAGTCTCTTTCTGAATTCGAATGGCAATCATGACGATTTTCAAACAAGGGTTACATGTTGGCACGGAGGCCTTCATGACCGTCTCGGGAAACGTTTCCCAATGACAAACGGAATGTGCTAGAGGCGATGTCCCGGGCAGGTAACTCTCGACGCGATCAACGACGGCGAAAAATCGTTTCTTGGTCTCACAATCCGTCGTCAATGAACACTTCTACGAATACGACCCAGAAGACTTCCTCTGGGGCCATCTACGCCCCTGCTGCAGACCCTTATCAGCAACCTGCACTCGCTACGATCATCCCTCAAGGACTTGGTTGGCTTTCGCTTACAATTCTCACCATTCTCTTATTAGCTTGTAGTGTGGTTGGGCTGAACACTACTGAACTTCTTTTCCAGAAACAATTTTTCGGAAATACCGAATCATTCACCAGAACATTAACAGCAGTACGTGATTGTCTCGACTTGCGGTCGACAGGAAGTCTTGCTCACTGGGCATCCCAGATGTTTCTCATAGCAGCGGCCGCTGTGGCCTGGTCCATTCGGGGCATGCGTCAACATCGACGTGATGATTATAAGGGTCGATTTCGTGCATGGGGCTGGTTTGCATGCCTCCTACTTTTTACTTCACTCTCATCACAAGTCCCCATTGGAAAAGTCCTCGCCGCGTCAATCATTGACTGTACTGGCGTCTCTTTTGGTCCACAGGGTTTTGGATGGTGGCTTGCACTTTGCACCCTCTTCATAACCTCTAATGCTTTGTGGGCTTTTCTTCCTCTTCAACACCGCTTCAGTGTAGCCCTTTGCTTTTCCATCTCTGTCGTCCTATGGCTCGGCTCAGCGTCGTGCACATGGATTCTTGCAACACAGCAAGCTGGTGACTCTATCATCATTTCAGGCAATGCAATGTGGGTTCTCGCCACTGCAATGATGCTAATCACGATGTTGACTGCAGCACAAAATGTTATTCGTGAGGTGCGGGGAGAAGGATTAAACACCCCTCCTTCAAATGCGATTCCTGCCCATACGTCTCACAACGAGCACGCCAGCACTGAAGCAAGTCTTTCAGTTTCGAATAAGAACATTGATGATGAGGGTATCTTTGTTGAATCCACTGAAGATAAGACTGAATTCATCAATGGCTCGGAGCCCATCAAGCCACAATCTCGTCGGCTTACAAAGGCAGAAAAAAAACGCATGAAGCGACAGGCTCGCCTTCAAAAAGCGGGTTGATGACATGCCCTTTGACGTTTCATTGTCTTTTGTGAATAGTGCTCACTTATGACTGTTCGTACACGTTTTGCACCGAGTCCCACAGGTTACCTCCATATCGGCGGCGTCCGGACAGCATTGTTTAATTGGCTTTTTGCTCGACACCATGGTGGTCAATTTGTCCTACGAATTGATGACACGGATAATGCTCGCAACATCAACGAAGCACTCCAGCCTATTCTTGATGGATTGCGATGGCTTGGGATCGACTGGGATGAGGGGCCGGATGTGGGTGGACCGTACGCCCCGTACTTCCAATCGGAAAGAAGTCAATGCTACAAAGAGGCCGCCCAAAAACTGCTTGAAACAGGGCATGCGTATCGCGACTTTGCAACACCGGCGGATCTTGATGCTGAACGAAAGGCTGCTCAAACTGCAGGCGTGCCTTTCATCTACAGTCGTCGTTTTGCTGCTTTTGATAGTGCGACTGCTGAAAAGTTTTCAGCTGAGGGTCGCTCGAGTGTTGTTCGGCTAAAGATGCCTCGAGAGGGATCACTCGTGCTCAATGATGCTGTTCGCGGTCGCGTCGAATTTGCTTGGGAAAGAGAACAGGACCATGTCATCCAACGATCTGATGGGACCTGCTTATATCATCTTGCAAATGTGATCGATGACCACGATCTTGCAATTAGCCACGTTATTCGAGCTGAAGAACATCTCTCAAATACTCCAAGACAGGCGTTTATTGCGAAGTCGCTCGGCTATGAACTTCCCACATATGCACATTTGCCACTTGTTGCTGAGCCAGGAAGTCGCACTAAACTCTCAAAACGAAAACTTGCAAAGTATCTTAAGAACAATGATTTCAAGCAAGTCATGGAACATGGCCTCAAGATTGCAGCGCGAACAGGCTTGAAGCCAGAGGCTGACACATTCAATCCCGTGATTGTGGACTTCTATCGCGCTGTCGGCTATTTGCCTTGGGCAATTGATAATTACCTAGCCCTTCTTGGTTGGTCATATGATGACAAGACAGAGTTTTTTTCTCGGGATGAACTCATTCAAGGTTTTTCTCTTGAACGAATCAATTCATCACCTGCGGGTTTTGATCCAAAAAAACTATGGGCCGTTCAAGACCACTATATGGCAACACTTTCCCTTGATGAAAAAATGCATCTCATGGTGCCATTTCTCGAAAAAGCAGGCCTCATAGAAACTCCCTTAACAGATGAAACCGATTCACTCATTAGAAAAATCATCGAGGTATCAGGGGACCGCCTCAAGGTTGCCGGAGACATTTTGGTGTACGCTGATTTCTTCCTTGTTGAGCAACCCCTCATGGAAGAAGCAGCAGTGAATAAACGCTTAAAAAAGAAAGGGACAAGGGCACTACTTGAAGCACTCAGAGTTGCCCTCGACCAGCTGGAAAACTTTGAGACTTCTGGACTTGAAAGAACACTAAAGCAAGTCGTGCATGAAGCCGGAGTAAAGATTGGTGACCTTATTCATGCTACAAGAGTGGCAATAAGCGGAAAAACCGTTGGTCCGGGGCTGTATGACTGCCTCGCTATTCTCGGTCGAAAAAAGACAATCGATCGCATTGACCGTGCTTTACCGCTGTGCGATTAAGTCAAAACCGCAAACTTCACGCTGTCGCAGTGCTACTGAGCGAGTGAATATCTCACAATCTCCTGATCATTGCGAACAATTATTGCTTTATTGGCATAGGCCGGCGGACACCAAAGCA
>JBDOMS010000461.1:0-2928 GCA_039831735.1 Pirellulales bacterium | reverse complement strand
ATGGAACAAGACTGACGCAGTTTTGCATGACTCCAGTGTGTGCAACAACGCGTGCGGCATTGCTTACAGGCCGTTATCCTTTTCGGACATGGATGGATTGGCGAAGTGAAGATTTTGGAAAACCAGATTACTTATCTCTGCAGGATATTCCTCTTGCCCGCCTTTCAGATGGAACACCGACACGACGTGTCCACGGACTGAATCCTCAGGAGAGGACTCTTGCTGATGCCCTCAAGGAAGCCGGCTATCAGACGGCTATCCTTGGAAAATGGCATCTTGGAGAATGGTTGCCCGAGCATCTCCCATTGGCCCGTGGATTCGATCACCAGTATGGCCATTACGGTTGGGGTATTGACTATAACTCCTACACGATTCCACATAACGCCCCAGCAGTGTTTTGTGTCTATGACTGGCATCGCAATCAACAGCCATTAATTGAGCAGGGGTATGCGACGGACCTCATTGCAAATGAGGAAGTGCGTCTTTTACAAACGGCGGCGAAAGGAAAACCTTTTTTTCATTACGTCGCGTTCAATGCCATTCATGGACCACTGGAGGATATTCCACGTCATCTAGATCACTGTGATAAACGACAGGCAGCAATAAAATGCCTCGATGAAGCCGTTGGGAGAATAGTCGCTGCAGTCGATCAAAATGGGTTTTCCAAAAACACATTGTTGATTTTTACAAATGATAATGGTGGGCTTACCGAGGAAGTAAACAGACCATGGCGTGGCACAAAGAATACAACATATGAGGGTGGTGTGCGGGTGCCCTTTGTGCTTCATTGGCCAAATCACATTGCTGCTGGAGGCACAAATGACGAACTGATGCATGTGACTGACCTTTTTCCTACGTTTGTTGCATTGGCTGGGGGATCTTTGGAGCAGGAATTGCCACTCGATGGTTTTGACATGACAGCGGTGCTTTTTGAAGGTCAGCCGAGTCCAAGAAATGAGATTTTGCTTGAAGCGACAGGGAGCGTGAGATTGCCTACTCTACGATCCGGCGCATATAAACTTGTTGGGAAAGAGTTATACGATTTGTCAATCGACCCTTATGAGAAAACAGATATTGCGACAAGCCATCCTGATATAGTGAAAACACTTCGCTCCCGTATCGTAGAGCTTTCAACAGAGCGTCCGCCGCTTGGAGAGCTCAATATTGTCATGAATCCAGCACTTCCATATGTCTACGGGCAGGAAGAAAATAAACACGTGCCAAGCTGGATAAAAGAACATGTGAACGCTATTCGAAAAACGCAGCCCCAGTCGTATCCCCCGGGCAAAACACCGTGGCCTTCCGCACCCAAGGATGGCAAGATTACGTATTCAGGGGATGGGCGCTAAGAATGCAATTAGGCTGAATGAAATCCAGGAAGAGTGCCGGTCGAGGTTGCGAATGTGTCACGAGGTAACCCTGTCTGTTGCAAAATAGAGACAAAAAGATTTGGGAGTGGATGATTCCTCTTTTGGCTAAACGCAATATGAGAACCATGCTGGAAGCCTCCGCCAGCAATGATTACTGGCATATTGAGATTATTGTGACTAGAAGCATTACCAAGATTACTCGTAAGCAGAACAGACGTGTGATCGAGGACAGATCCCTCTTTATCTGATACTCCACCGCCCTCGTCAGCATCGTATAAATCTCGCAGGAAATCACCCCATGCCGCAATAATTGCACTTTCAACAATCGTCAGTTGTTTCATTTTTTCTTTATTCAGACCGTGGTGGGATAATGAGTGATATCCTTCATCGACACCTTTGATCGGAAGGACTCCATTACCACTTCCTAGATGAAGTGTAATGAAACGAGATGAGTCCGTAATTAAGGCGAGTCGTACCATATCACTCATTAATCGCTGCCGGCTCACAAAATCATTTGGGTCACCAATATCGATAGGTTTTTGTGCGTCAATAGAAGGCTTTGGTTTGTGTGCCCAAGCCTCATTTTTTGCAAGGCGTTTCTCAAGATCACGAACACTTGTGAGATAAGCATCAAGCCGACGTTTGTCGCCTGGCCCAAGTTGTTTTTCAAGGGCACGCGTGTCCTCAGCAATCAGATCCATGATGCTTCGCCCTTCTTTTGCTCGCTGTGCCTGTTTTGTTCGATCACCTGGGGAGTCAGCTGTAAAGAGTTTGGTAAAGAGGCGTGAAGGGGATTCTTCTGCCGGAATCATTGAGCCGGTTTCTGTATAGGATGGGCTTGTCGAACCAGAAAGGCTCAGCACAAGGGAAGGGAATCGTGTCTCATTACCGAGGTGTTGTGCCAATAACTGATCCACAGAGATTGAATTCCGACTTTGTGCTGATCCGGACATGGGTGCGGCAGTCAAAAGACTTGCTTCAGCACGATGGCCACCCGAAACCCCTGGGTGTGAAGTGCCTGAAATGACTGTAAATTTTCTCCGAATATCCTGAAGGTCCTTTAGGTAAACAGAAGGCGTATAGTCACGACCCGAGTTTGTTGGATTAAGGTTTTTCGTAAGTAATCCGAGCCCGAGGGACATCGCAACAAATCGTCGAGGAGGCCTGATTTTTGCAGTTTCTCCGAATGCGGACTGCATGGCGGAAAGCCATGGCACAGCCATGGCCACTCCAACTCCTCGCATAAGCGTTCGCCGTTCAATATTTTTTTGAAAATCAAAGTAGGTCTTTTGAATCATGTTCATTTATCCATTGAAAGAATATCGACTACTTGTTGAGAAAGATGGGATGAGTTACGACGGCATAAAGAATAGAACGCATTCTATAATCGTTGTCAGCTACTTTTTTTATGATTCCTTCAATGGCTTTTTTGTCTGCAAATGACAGACGGGCACCTGTTCCGTATGCAAGTAATTGTCCAGCAAAACCTTGAGTCAGTTGCTCTTGATTGTTTGAAATGATTTGCTTGAATTCATTGAGCGTAGTAAACGCATGACCA
>JBDOMS010000103.1:8744-13108 GCA_039831735.1 Pirellulales bacterium | reverse complement strand
CACATCAACCGCGCGTCGTACTGCTACCGTCTGACTCTCATCAGAATCTAGTTCAGGCTGAGGACGATTCAGGAAAACTGCTAACACAAGCCCTGCGATCAGGGCAACCGTAAATGCCTTCCAAAGGAACCGCCGATTGTGGTCTTGATGAGCAGGATGGTCATGTGCTTCTTCAGCATCATTGCTTGCTTCAGCACGTTCCTCGGCAATTCTTTTGTCTTGGAGACGATTCCACTCTGCCTGAATCTTCGGATCAACAGCAGACGGCTGAGAAACTTTTTTTGACTCGTCCATAGCACCCTACTCAATCTTTGAGAGGAACACGTACCACGCGAGTTCCAATCCACCACCATAATAAAGTGGCTAGTAAAAATAACATGACTGATATCAGTTGGGAAATCGATAGTGGTGTTCCAAGTGCTGGTGGTTCATCAACGCGAATCTCTTCCAGGAGTATTCTCGAGAGTGGATGGAGGGTAAGGATAAGTGCAAAAACCTGCCCTTCACGCTTTGCAAATGGTGTATAGGCAACTGAAAGTCCTGCAAGTAATGCAGCATCAATGGCTGCATATAACTGCGCTGGATGGACTGGCAGACTCCAAGGCTGTGACTCCTGGCCAGGAAGCTGAGACAGAATACCACGATCAATTTGATCAACCCAAGGAGGGCTGCCTGGTGGAAAAGAAACCGCCCACGGAAGTTCGCACGGCCCTCCATAGCAACAACCATTGAGAAAACAACCGACTCGCCCAATCGCTAGACCTATCAACATCCCAGGAGCAATACAGTCAGCAAGCTTCAGCAGTGGCAACCGACGTCGTTTTGCAAACCACCAGGCCGCAGCAGCGGCAGCTGGGAGAGATCCAAAAACAACTAGGCCGCCGGAGGGAATATTGATCACATCTATCATGCTTGTAAGAAGTGATCGACCAGGAGGAAAAAAGTTTTCCCAATATTCGATAACATAAAAAACTCTTGCACCCAGAATACCGGACAAGAAAATCTCCATCCCCAGTGCAAGAATAGTGTCCGGATCAAATCCCATAGCTCGTCCACGTGAAATCGAGAGCCAGATTCCAGATGCTGCAGCAAACAGAAGCATCACTCCATAACCACGAATTGGAATGCCACGACCATCATTGAGCATTGGCAACACAAAAGTCACTAAAACCACAGCAACGATAAGCGGCCCGCCAAGAATAGAAAGTGCGGACTTCAAGCCATGTTTTCGGGCTGTCAGAAATACCATCAAAGCGCCAAGTATCGCCACAACTACCAATACTACTCCAATCCCAAAAAGTGGAATTGGTTTCCCTTCCCATTGAATGTGCATCGGAATGTGAAAAAGAGTTGTGAGCATCTATTTCTCAATCTTGTGAAAGAAGACAATTGTCGATCAGGCGCGTCGTACCGATTCGACCAGCGACTAAGGCAATTTTTTCACCTGCACAAAGAGTCGGCTCCAATGATTCAGAATCGACGACTACTGCGTAGTCAACAGAAAAACCTTGCTCCTCCATAATCTTTCTCATCTCCGACTCAATTTCTGCGAGGGGTACAGTAGCTTGCCAAAGTTCTTTTGCTTTCTTAAGGGCACGCACAACTGCAACTGCACGACGACGCTCATCCGGTGAGAGATAGCGGTTACGAGAACTCATCGCGAGCCCATCCGCCTCACGAATAGTGGGGCACACCACAAGTTCGATTGACAAATGCAGGTCCTCAATGAGTTGGTGGACGACCCGTGTTTGCTGCCAATCCTTTGCGCCAAAAAATGTGCTGTGAGCCGGCACAAGATGAAATAACTTCAGGATGACTGTTGCCACACCTGAAAAATGTCCTGGGCGAATCAGGCCTTCTAACAAATCTCCAACGCCACCAACAACAATAGTAGTCGAATTTCCGGAGGGTCCGTATGGATAGATGTCTTTGACATCCGGAGTAAAAATCCATTGCACACCCATTGGTTCAAGCAATGCTTTATCAGCCTCCAGCATCCGCGGATATTGTTCGTAATCCTCATGTGGCCCAAATTGACTGGGATTTACGAAAACTGATACAGCAACAACATCACAAGCTTCTTTCGCTTTTTCAACAAGGCTGAGATGGCCTGAGTGAAGTGCACCCATTGTTGGAACAAAACCAACCCTCTGACCAGCTGCGCGAGCTTCGAGAACACGGGTTCGCATTGTTTTTGGATCACGTATCGTTTCAGCCATTATTCACACCATTGCTTCCACTGCCGCAACAGCATCTGCTCGAGCCTGAGGCTGATTTTCAGCATCAATCATTACAACTGCCTTAGGCTTCAGATGCGAATGATACGTAGGATCATTCGCTACTTCGATCATTTGTCGCTGGAGTCTTGCTTTCTCTGGAGAAGATGACAGGCGAGTTGCAGGCACAACAAGCAAAAAAAGCACGTGGGGCGGCTGAGAAGAAACCGTGTGTGATGCAAAATCCTTCAGAAATTCGTCTCGTTGCGGAATTGGAAGTGTTTCCCGGGCAGCCAGCGCAAGTGTTTCGAGCCAAAAATCTGTAACGAATCCATGTTCTCCATTTTTTTGAGCTCCATCCATGGCTTGGAGCATGCACGAAAGCGTTTTAGACCATTCTGATAATGAAGCATCAACAGGCAGCCATTCTGAAGATTGATGAACAACTAATCCAAGAGATGCGTTTCCAACAGCACGTGTCACCTCGATCACACTGTCACACTCTACCCCAACAACGGCTATGTGGGGTTTTACTGTCTGAATATTTGCGAGCAGTTCCTTGAGCGTACATGCAGACGTTGGATGACGAATATCACCAGCAATCTCAACACATGGTTCAAGAACAAATCGACGTGTCGACATGCGTGGATGAGGTACGGTGAGAGATGCTGAATGAAGAATGAGATCCTCGTACAAAAGCAGATCCAGATCGACTGTCCGAGGCCCCCATCGCTCACTTCGGTTACGCTGGAGTGTGTTTTCCACTGCATGCAGAACGGAAAGAACATCCTGCGGAGAAAGATCCGTCTCGATGAGACAGGCACCATTGAGAAACGATTCCTGCCCAGGTGGACCGCCAATCGGCACCGTTTCTTTCCAATGACTTACTTTTTGCAACGCCACTCCCGGCATGTAGCGCAGGAACTCAATCGCGCGGTCGAGTTGTTCTCGACGAGGCCCAATATTCGAGCCACATCCGATAAGGCATTTCGCCATGATCCGTTCCTTTCAGCGAAATCGCATCAAGGAATAATACAGTTTTTTCATCACAAAGGCAGGGAACTGTTCAAAAACTGACGTCGTTGAAATAATTTTCGAAACCGGGGAGGACATCCATTTCACGACCAAGGTCGCCGACTGTCGATCCCTCTAGTCGTCGCCCCCCAATACTTCGAAATCAAATATAAGCGGTAGAGCTCCTTATGAGTGAGGCAAACTCAAATCGACGTATGAGCCACATCTCCAACATCTTTGCGACCCACAACAACTGCAAGACGTTGAAAGACAAGCGCTATTCTGTGATCGTCAACGACGTTGTCAAGCACTTACGAAGATCAGAAGAAATGTTTTTGATGAAGCTGTGCATCTTTCCCGATAAAACAGATGATCCAGAAGAAAAATTTTTTTGGAAGTTGCGCTTGTTCTGAATATGCAAAAACATATTTGCACATGAGCACTGACATTCGTTGACCATGCAGGATCAAAAAGTGCATGAAAACAGGTCTAATTCTTCGACTTGTGATTGACTCCAAGGTTTTTATACCGTTTGATTTTCATGTTGAGGCATTTCATAAATGAGTGAAAATTTTTCTGCGATTGAAGAAGATGATGATTTTCCCGTCAATTCTCTTGTAGGGCTTGACGCTTCTAAAGAAGACCCTCAAGAGCAAGATGGTCAAGAAACGAGCGAGATACGTCAGCCTTCAGAAACTTCATATTGGCAGATCTCACGCACACCTCTCACAAGTTTGATTTTTTCTCTCCCGTTGATCCTCATGTACGAGGGAGGCGTCATTGTCCTTGGATATGAATCCCCAAGAAATGGAGCTGACGTGTGGCTTCGACAACTCCTCGACCAACTTGGGTTTGGGGCGTATTTTCTTCTTCCATTTCTGACAATTGTGGGACTCCTTGCCTGGCACCACGTCGCTCACGATAAATGGTATTTTCGATCTGGAATACTGCTCGGAATGGCTGCTGAGAGCCTCCTGTGGGCATTTTTGCTTATTAATATTGCGAAGATGCATGAAACATTCTGGACGGTCGCTCTTGAGAATGTCCCTTTTGCGAACCTGCTGAGCCGTTTTGTGGGGTATTGTGGCGCCGGACTGTACGAAGAGGTTCTTTTCCGTTTGCTCCTGCTTCCAG
>JBDOMS010000103.1:0-8734 GCA_039831735.1 Pirellulales bacterium | reverse complement strand
TTATGTGGCTTCTACGACGATGTGGCGTGACACCTATTTTTGCTGCTGTTTCCGCAGTTTTTATGACAAGTGTACTTTTTAGTGCCGCACATTACGTAGGCCCCCTTGGAGAACCTCTCCACCTCTACAGTTTTACGTTTCGGACACTTGCCGGCGTGTTTTTCTCGACACTTTTTCTCACTCGTGGATTTGGGGTCACAGCTGGAAGTCATGCCACGTACGATCTGCTTGTCGGATTGATTTAGAAACCCCTTCAAGTTGGTTTTGTACAGGAGGGGCTTGAGTTTTTATGATAAACGACAAGATTTTTATGCAATTCATTCAAAATGTGCCGGAGAACACTGACGTGCTTTCAGTCCGTCCCAAAATTACCGACTTAGTTTTTCAACTGTACGGAAGGCCACTCCATCCAGAACTTTTTAGTGTTTTCAAGAAAAGACATATTGACCGAGGAAGTTATTCGATTGACGTATCCATCACAAAAACAGGCCATGTTCTCTCTTGGAAAGCAGATCGTTTTATACTGACGGAAGTGGCAACTGCATCAAGCGAGCCTCTCCCTCGAAAACGACGACTTTTTTCGAAACGCCTTTCCGGTGAACATTCGGACCGAATCGAGTGTCGAAATGGTATTACTTACCAAACGTGCTTTCACCTTGAAAAAATAAGCAGTGATGCATTTTGGGACTTTCAACATGAGTTACTCATTGATGGATCAAAAAATGGCTTACTCCACCGTTTCGAAACTGGTGGTCGGCTTGGACTTGGAGCTGTTAGCCTTGTATGCCTTGAGACCCGTGCTCGCAGTCTATTCGTGCAGTGTTTTCATACATTCCCAGATGACCTTTCCGTCGTCAAAACCCAATCAGTTTTTGAATATCCATCCTTGAATGATTCTTAGTTTTTTTCAAGGTTCACGTTCACTGCATCCTCGGATCAAGGATTTGCCTCATGCCCAACTCACAGCCCCAGTCCACCGTACGAAAAAGTCGCGTATTGATTGCCGATGACAATGAGCCGAATCGTGAACTGCTTGAGGTGTATCTCGCTGCCCTTGATTGTGAAATACAGACTGCAGTGGACGGAGCAGATACGCTTGAAAAAGTTGCTGAGTTCAATCCTGATGTCATTCTTCTTGATGTCATGATGCCAAAGCTATCCGGTTTTGAGGTGTGTCAGCAACTAAAGGGGAATCCAGCTACAAAAACAATCATGATTTTGATGGTAACAGCACTCGGTGAATTGGGAGATATTGAGCGAGCCGTTGAATCTGGGACCGATGACTTTTTATCAAAACCAGTAAACCGTGTTGAGCTTGTAAAGCGTGTTGAAAACATGCTGAGGTTACGTCATGTCAGTGATGAACTTGAGCGTCTTCGAAACTACATAAGCACAATGGACGACGATCAGCCACCACGATGAACATGCTTCAACGATGAAGGCCCACGTGCTGAAGCACTCGTACTGTCGCTGGAGATTTATTGAGCACATAGAAATGAATACCAGGAACTCCACGCGCAACGAGTTCTTCAACCTGGCGAGCTGCCAATTCGACACCTGCCTCAAATTGGTCTGCTTCGTTGTTGCCCGCTGCCTCAAAGGCATGTGTGAATGCCTTCGGAAGGCGTGCGTTACAGAGGCCAGCAATTCGACGAATTTGCGCGTAGTTGGTGACAGGCATCACCCCTGGCACGATCGGTGTCTGAATACCCATTGCTACACAGCGATCACAAAAGTGAAAAAAATCATTGTTATCGTAAAATAGCTGGGTGACGATCACATCTCCGCCGGCATCGCATTTCCGCTTGAGGTTTTCAAGATCTGCCTCCGGACTGCTCGCCTCATGATGGGTTTCCGGATAGCCAGCTACTAAAATATCAAAATTTGGGAATTCGCTTTTGATAAGGTCGACCAATTCTGAAGCGTATCGTAGTCCGCCTTCTACAGGGGTAAAGGATGTCTCTCCCTGAGGAGGATCCCCTCGTAATGCAACAATAGCTGTCACACCGAGATTTTGAGCATCCTCAAGATACCTTCGTAGATCATCAACGCGACTTCCGACGCACGTGAGGTGACTGGCCACAGGGATACTGTGACGGTCACGTAATCCCTTGAGTACCCCAAGGGTTGTTCCTCTCGTTGATCCACCAGCGCCGTACGTACATGTAATCAACGATGGCTCAAAGGCAATCAGTTCATCGACTGTTTTCCACATGACGGCCTCAGATTCAGGCGTCTTGGGAGGAAATAATTCAAAGGACAGGCCAAATTGACCAGTGGTATAGGTGTGAGTGATAGACATTTAAATAATATTGTAGAAAAGAGTTACGTCCTGTCACTGTCTATTAGTTTTGGATCATGGGCCGCAAGAAGATCCGTATCTGCTGACAAAAGTGATAGACCACGACGGGCCATCATACGATCAAGGGTGATACTGGCTTGCGACACGGACGTAGTGCTTCCTTTCTCTCCTCCAATAAGTTGATTGTGAAACGCTGGTACAGTCTGTCCTGTAGCCCCACCAACTGTTGCTACAGATCCGATACGGGCCCCACATGGCAAGGAGGTATTCACTGCTGTCTTCACACAATCACCAATCAGTGACCCGAGAAACTGACGACCGCTGTCAATGCTTGTATCACCTGTCTGCAACTTGATCGTCCCGTAACTCACCTTGAGATTTCCTGTGACAGTGCCAGCTGCCAAATTCGTCCAGCTGCCTACGTGACTGTGCCCGATAAAACCATCGTGAGGCTTGTTGGAAAAAGGCTCCATAACAGACGACTCAATCTCTCCTCCCGCTCGACATCCACTCCCAATGGCAATCGCATCATGGAGCCACGTGTGGGGGTTAATCTTGCTATCTTTCCCAATAAAGACTGGGCCATCAAAGCATACAAATGGACCAATCTCTACACCCGACTCAACAAGCACTGGACCATGGCGAACAACAATTGGTTCCTGAATATCCACACGTATCTCAGCAAACAACCCGGGCCTTAATTCTTTGAAGCGTCCACTATCGATCAACATTGTCAAGTTCCCAGCAATCGCCCATTCATGCGCCGTGATGACATCATAGGGTTCTCGAAGGAGTTCTAATGAACAATCAAGGGTGTCGAGCTCAAGTGATGTAATGGCATCGGTAGACCTTGTATCAATCAACTGGCGAATCGCTATATCATCGGCCCCATTTCCATCACTTGTTCGGTGAAGGATGGCACCCGCGATTGCATCACCATCCCAGACAATGCCTCGGTGTCCAGCTTCAACAAGACTCCTAATCGCTATCAAGGTGGAACGACTGGGAACCGCGCGTGCATTCACAAGAACCGTGAGGGCTCCATGTGGTGACATCAAAGGCTCCGCGTCAGCAGGTGTGACAGCCGCGCCCCAGAGCATCACACGACTATCGGCAATAGCATCAACATGAGTCGCAAGAGATGGGCGAAGGACGCGACAGACACTTCCTATGTGGGAGAGTGTCTGGCAGAGTGTTTGTGCCCCGACAGTAATATCACAGGCTGGACGAAAAGTGGTCAGCGGCCATAGTCGCTCAACACTGTCATCTTCAAAAACAAGTACCTGCATAGAAAATAGTGATCCCATTCATCACGGTGACCAATCGCCGATATCGAGCGTAATCACCCGTTGTAGACAAACTGTGCTGGCAAAACATACTGAGGACGCATAACCTCTCATAGACCAATCTTCTGTAGTAAGCCGGAGTGGCGGAATGGCAGACGCGAAGGATTCAAAATCCTTTGCCCGCAAGGGCGTGTGGGTTCAAGTCCCACCTCCGGCACTTAATCCAACGTCCAAAAAAGCTGACAGATTGCATCCGTCCATACCAAATACAGCCATCAAATGAGACGTCCTCCAACTGCCCACCCAACGTTCATAGGTATGCCATTGTCATCTTTAGCTAGCCTCACACCCATCTCTTGTGTCATATCAATCTGAATAATTGATTCATAAGCGTTGTTCCTGTCAGAAGCTTTGACGAGGACAAGAACAACTCGTTGTCGCCTGATAATCAAAAATTCTTGCAATTCCATCCCAAATAGAGTATTTCTCTTTGAAGGGCGTTTTGGGACGAGGGGCGGCATGGCAGGAAAATGTATTCATGGATCCTCATGCTACAAATAAATTGATACTGCTTTCCCTGGCATCTCTCTTGGTGATTGGCTGCAGCAAATCTTCACTTGATTCCCCATTTTTTAGTCCACGTCGAGCCGCCGAGGACGTCCTTGCAACGTACGACTCAGATTCGAATGGAGTACTCGATGCCAATGAGATGAGTACGTCCACCATTATTCAGCCTGTTCTGCAACGAGCTGATCGTGACAACAATGGCGAAGTCACTCACGCAGAACTTACGAATCGATTTGCAACGTATGTTGCTGATGAATTAAATATGACGACGTTTCCCTGTCGCCTTATGCTTGATGGTCGACCACTTGCACAGGCAACTGTTTCTTTGATGCCTGAAGCATTTATGGGTCAGGGCTACGAAATCGCAACCGGCACAACGTCTCAATCAGGCCATACGGTTTTGTCCACACCCAGTATCGCATCATCAGGTTTTTCCGGCATCTATTTTGGGGTCTATCGCCTAGATGTATCAAAAAAGAATACGCGTGGCGAGGAACTCGTTCCTGCACACTACAACTCGGCTTCGCAAATTGGTCAAGAAATTGCTCCTGACCTCACAAACCTCGAGAGAGGGATTGTCTTCGAACTTACAAAAAAAGCACCATAGAGAGATCCGTTCATGAGCACACCTATTCTCAAGACCATTGCTGAAACATCGCAATTACAAGAATGCCAAAAGGAACATACACGAGAAAAAGCTTTTACACTCGTCGAACTTCTTGTTGTGATTGCAATCATTGGCGTCCTGATTGGCCTACTTCTTCCTGCTGTCCAAGCCGCCCGAGAAGCTGCCAGGCGAACTTCTTGCAACAATCACCTCCGCCAAATAGGTATTGCATTTCAACAACACCATGACGTTCACAGCTTCTTTCCCTCTGGAGGATGGGGTTGGGCCTGGACAGGAGATCCAGATCAAGGGTTTGGACCATCTCAACCAGGTGGCTGGATCTATAGCATCCTGCCAGGCATTGAAGAAGAAAGCCTTTGGTCCCTTGGGGCTGGAGCAACGGGTTCTGCAAAAATGGATGCTGCTGGCAAACGCAATGCAACGCCTCTTGGAACCTTCAACTGTCCCTCGCGCCGGAAATCCAGACCATATCCAACGTCATACAGTTTTGTGAATGCAACGAAGCAGCAGGCTGTCGCGAAATCTGATTATGCGGGAAATTGTGGAAACTACCCACGTTGTGAAATAGATCCTGGTCCTGCTGCTGGATCCACCACTCCTCCTGCGACACCAAGTGAAGAAACAGGAATCACCTATCGATGTAGTACCGTCACCATCGAAGATATTCTCGATGGTACAACTCAAACGATCGCGGTAGGTGAAAAGTATTTACCACGATCACGCTATCAGACAGGCAATGACGCCGCCGACAACGAATGCATGTACGTTGGATATGACAATGACGTGTTTCGTTCAACAAATGGCGTTTATGGTCGCCCTCATAAAGATTCCGAACAGTTTCCGAATCAGCTCGTCTACGGTTCTGCCCACCCGGCTGGTTTCAATGCAGTTTTTTGTGATGGTTCAGTACATGTCATTAACTTTAATATCGATCTTTTTGTCTATGATCGACTTGGGCACCGCTCAGATGGTGACGTTATTGACAAAAATTTCTAACTCAGGCCGGATGCCTTTGCCAGTACACTCAACGTGATTGGGCGTGCAGCGCATCAGTCGAAACTGTATCAGCTATTTCGCCTGAAATACATTTCTCAACCGTACAAAAACTTCTCATTGTTTTCGTATTTCAAGAATATAACGCATGAGATCATTGAACTCTTGACGATTCCTCAGTTGTTGCACCAAATGCTCAGGCATGAGAGAAACCTTTGACTCAAACACATCTTCAATCTCATCTTTTTTGATGGAAACAGGCACTGGTTGAGCAAGATTTCGCAGACGAATCTCTTTGTCATCTTCAGATACTCTCAGTCCTGTTTGTTGACGACCATCAGTCGTGAGAACTGTGACTTGGGCATACTCCTTATCAATGAGCTTTGAAGGGTAAAGTAATGATTCAACCAATTCTTCTGGTGTTCGTTTTGTCTTCAACTCCTCAAGCCGCGGCCCCAGCTGTACCCCACCGGCAGGAGGTTTATGACACGTCGCACACGCCGCCGCCGATTTGAGAAATACAACCTGACCTCTCTTTGCGTTGCCCTGCGACAGTGCGACCTTCACCAAATTGCCTGGGGATTCTGCAAGCAATACCTTTTCCAGTGCTTTATTAGCAAATACTTCATCTGTGACAGACGCAGCGGCAGCGAGAAGATCTGGCTCCAGCGGATGGTCTGCAAGCAGGTCGGCTGGCTTCCAAAATGTCGTCTGATTCTTTGTCTCACGACGCACTCGCTTGACGGTATCAGGTGAAACGGCTGATGCTTTATTTCCCCAACTATTTCTTACGAACGTAAGAACTGCCGCCAACTCCTCATCATTCAATAGATTGCGAAATGCTGTCATAGGGGGGACACCTCGCGACGGATCATACGTCTTTCCATGAACCTGTATCGGCCCCCACAAACCATGTAACGTCATTTTGACAAGTCGATCCTCACTTCCACCAACCCACGGACTATTCACAAGTGACGGATAAATAATTCCGTTGCCTTTCCCATGGGTAAGATGGCAGGTTCCACAGTGCGCTTCACGCTGGTAGACCTTTGAACCAAGCTGGTAAGCCTTTTTTTCTATGGCATTCAGATGCTTCGGTGAATCGAATTTCACAAATTCAATGGCTGCTGGTGCGGCAAATCCACTGCTCCCTGTTGCATCTACCTTGTGCCAAAAGTGATCGACTGTACTCGCTGCCACGACAGCGTGCTGAACCGATGACTTGAGAAGTTTTTGGAGCAAGGCCTCATCTCGTACATTGTGCTGTTGATGAAGCCACAATGCCTCCAGAAGATAGTGGGCTTCCTGTTCATTATTTGGGTCGAAAGATGCCATCCATTTTTTCGTGGCAGCAATCACTTGATCTGAGTCTCGACTACTGAGCTCTACACGGGTCCTATGGCGGACACCATTGGTTGGATGCTTCAGATTTTCAAGTAAAGCCTCAATTGACGCTCCGGCTATCTTGACGGGCTTCTGAAGAGGTCGTCCTTTGACTGTCAGCCTAAAAATTCGCCCATGCACATGATCCCTATTTGGATCACGAATATTATGCTGCATGTGGCCAATAATCACATTCTGCCAATCTGAGACATACAACGCACCATCTTCACCAATCACGGCATCGGTCGGCCTGAAGTTTCTGTCACTGCTATTGAGAAGCTCAACACCTGGAGTTCCCCACACTTCACCAAACTGACGTGGCTTGCTAGAGCCTTCTCCTTTTCCACCCTTGATCGCGACATCAACAGCTGCAACCAGATCATCACCATTGAAAAACTCAATCGTACCGCCATCAAATCGTTTCTCGAATCCTTTCCGGTTCCACACCCTGAACGCGGAAACCTCTACTGGCTCTGAAAACTCGCCTTTCATCCATGGGTCTTTTTCTATCGCGGTATGAGCAAAGTTGTCTTTGTTGCCATCAACTAGGAGTTGAGCAGGAAACTGACCGTTTCCGTAATCACTAGACTGCGTAATCTTTGCTGCGCTGGCAATGTTTTCCCTACCCCTCATCACCTCAACTTCAGAGATGTTCATTTCTCGCTTGCCATTCACACGAAGTTTGAAGCTAGTAATTTTCTTATCACGCAAAGCCGGATGGTTGACTTCAATGAACTTGCCACCCTGCTTGACGTCTACATGACTCTTTTCTTCCACTGAAGTGACGGTCGGTTCACTAGAAAGGCCTTCTCCACGATCAAGGTCGTACTGCTTCACACCAAGAAAACCAATCGTGTTGCAAATAAGGAAATCCTGCTGGAGTTCTTCTGGAAAATGAGTTGATGAAAGAATCTCATCAGCAGCGACTGGACGAAATTCTTTCGTGAGTAATTCATGCATTTTGAATCCCGTTCCTTCAGGCCTGACCTGATACGAACGCCCTCCCGTTCCGTCATTGGCATAACAGTAGCCCCAATAATCGAAGCTTGTTCCATGCGGATTTGGTTTATTAGCCGCATGAGGCGTAATAGCAAAAGTTCGAGGGTCAAATCGGTACATCCCCGATTCACCAATATTCAAATTCGGCTTCCACGGCGTCTCATGGTTATGCACAAGAAAAATTCCGCTTTGCCAATAAATCCCTCCATCAGGGCCATAGATAAGATTATTTGCAGCATGATGAGTATCCGATGTACCCAACCCCTGCAGGAGTGGATAGCGAACATCTGCAACGTCATCTCCATCAGTATCCTTGAGAAACAACAGATCCGGACCTGATGTCACAACCACACCACCTCCCCAGAACTCAAATCCCAAGGGATTGTGGACATGTGCAAAGATCTTTTTCTTGTCTGCAACTCCGTCATTATTGTTGTCTTCGAGAATCACGAGCGCGTCATTCATTTTTTTGAGCGGCTCCCACTTTGGATAGGTATTCCAACATGCTGCCCACAACCGGCCCTGTGCATCAACCTGCATCTGCACCGGATTTGCAAAATCTTCAAACATTGCCTC
>JBDOMS010000065.1:0-2939 GCA_039831735.1 Pirellulales bacterium | reverse complement strand
AGGAGAAGAAGATATGCATACAGCGAGGAGTAATGTCGATTCATGATGTATGCTCTTTTTGCACGATACGCTAGTTGAAGCCTTTTTGTATAGCTCATGCCTACTGAGACGTTATCTCATTGTGGCCACAAAGAATCAGTCCATCCAGTTTTCTTTTGTGAGTTTCAGGGACATATGTGATAGATCCCACCCTTGCTACGTATCGATTACTGTCTTTTTGGCATATCACGAGAGACACGACACAGTAAGGCATCATGGCAAGATCGGTTATGAGAAAGCGTCGATAAGTGCTTTTCGCATGACATGGGAGTCTACGTCGATCTGAGACCAGTACCGAATACCAAGGACACCCTGACCAACAAGCATACCAAGTCCGTCGATTGTTCGGCATCCAGCTTCTTGGGCAGTCTTCAAAAAATGTGTCTTGGGTGGATTTGGGATGACATCTGCAACAATGAGATTCTTTCGGAATGCTGAGGATGCAACAGGTATCGTTGCTGAGGCATCTCCCAGGCCTATGCTTGTGCAGTTGACAAGGACATCCACGTCGTCAGGGACGGATATCTGTGTTTCCCAGGGCATGACGCGAATGGAAGCGTTTCCCGCAGCGTCTGCTATTTTTTTTAGCTCGTTGGCGCGACTCGAAGAGCGATTGACAATGGTAAGATTTTCAATGCCTGCAAGGATTAGCTCAACTGCAATGGCTCGAGCGGCTCCGCCGGCGCCGAGAAGCATGACATGGGACCCCTCTGGTTTATGAATTGGTGTCAGTGAAGACAAGAAGCCTTTGCCGTCTGTATTCTCTCCGATGAGTTGATCGTTCACTCGAACAACACAATTAACGGCATTGATAAGCCGTGCACTTTCTCCAAGACCGTCAAGAAAAGGGATAACACTTACTTTATGTGGCATTGATAAATTGAACCCACGCCACCCCATTGCTCGCGCACCGGCAATGGCTGAAGCAAGCCCATCCGGTTGCACCTCGGCATTAATGTAACGCCAATCCATATTATGATGACGATACGCTGCTTCAACCATAACGACTGTTGGGTTGTCATGACAGGGAGTCGAAAATGAACCAGTGAGATCTGCCTTAAATCCTCCTGCCATGAGTATATTCCTCTGGTTTTCAACGAATTGAGTGTTGGCTGGCATGCTGTGTATCACACAGAAGCGGCGTAGCTTTCTGAAGCCTTGCTATGGTATTCGCACGACGCATGATAAACATTTCGGAAGTCTGGTGCTGAAATAGCTATGCACCGTTGGTCGATTTTCGAAAATTGAGTGCTTTGAGTTCAGTCTGCACAGGTTTGAGCTGTTTTTCTGGAAGACGGTCCTGTTCTTTTGCGATTTGGAACCACTTGTCTGCCATTGTCTTCACTCGATCAGGGTACTGCGATGCAAGATCATTGAGTTCTGTCCTGTCCTGATCGAGGTTATACAGTTCCCATCGCCCCCCCTTTGCTGAGACGAGCTTCCATGCTCCTTGTCGTAGCGCACGATCCGTTCCGAAATGGAAGTAGAGCGTTTCATGAGGCTGACGTTGTTTTCCCTCAAAGATTGGAAGGAGTGATCTTCCTTCAAGGGGATCGATGTTGCGCTCTTTGATCTTCGATGGATAGGCTCCATCACTAAGATCCAAACATGTCGCCATTACATCAATGAGGTGGGCTGGTTGTCGACAGACTGAGCCAGCCGGGGTTTTGAGGCCATTTGGCCAGTGCACAATACAGGGAGACGAAATGCCTCCTTCATGCTGATTTTGTTTATACAGACGGAATGGTGTGTTGCCGACGTGGGCCCAACTGGCATCATATGTCCAATATGATGCAGGGTCCCAGGGTTGGAGGTTTCGTCCACGAGTTCGTTCAAACGGACAGGCTCCGTTGTCAGAGCAGAAAAGAATGATGGTGTTGTTATAAAGATCATGTTCCTTGAGATAGGACACGATGCGGCCAACACTCATGTCAAGAATATCGACCATGGCAGCAAACACCTCCATTCGAGACGCTTCCCATGCCTGTTCGTCTGGAGGAAGAGTGTCCCAGGCAGGAATATGATTGGGTCGTGGGCTCAGTTCCCATTTTTCAGGGAGCAGACCTGTGGCAAGTTGTTTGGCATGACGCCTCCGCCTTAATGCATCCCAACCATCATCGTAGACACCGTCATATTTCTTGACGACAGACTCTGGTGCTTGCAGCGGATAGTGGGGTGCGTTAAAGGCGGTGTAAAGAAGGAAGGGTTTTTCTGTGTGATCGGTTGCATCAAGAAAATTGATGGCAAAGTCCGCGATGGCGTGTGTAGTGTAAAATGGTCGACCGTTGAGTTTCGTAGGCACGGTCCACGGTTGGCCGTTGAGTCGAAATGTGTCATCGCCAGTGAAAAAATTTGTGGCTCCAGAAAGGTGTCCCCAATACTGCTGGAATCCAAAATCTGTTGGTTGTTTATTCAGGTGCCATTTGCCAACCATTGCGGTTGAATAGCCGGCTGAGTTAAGTACTTCTGCAATTGTTGTACCTCGGGAGAGCCTTTGAGCCCCGGCCTGATCGCAGTAGAGTCCGGTCAAGAGAGACACTCGTGATGAATGACATTTGGCCGTGTTGTAGAACTGAGTGAACCGAAGGCCACTCTGAGCAAGAGCATCCAAATGAGGCGTAGATATTTCGGAGCCATAACATCCAAGGTCTGAAAACCCAAGATCATCAGCCATAATCAAGACGATATTGGGTCTTGGGTTCGTTGCTGAAGCAGTTGTGGCAAGCGGGAACAGGAGAAGGATTCCAAGTGCCCATAAGCGTTTGTGCGTGAGCGTCTTGATCATGTGAGCGACCCTTTCCTGTGAAAATAGCAATGGCAATCAGATACGCGGCGAACGAGCCAAAATGAACATGTTGTTGAGCGTGCGGTCGTGTGGTGTCCTTACATCATGGGAGCAC
>JBDOMS010000380.1:0-2941 GCA_039831735.1 Pirellulales bacterium | reverse complement strand
TCTTCTACATGATCCGTGAGCCCTTTAAGTAATGCGTGAGCTAGTCGACCATCGACATCAAGTTCTCTCCATTCGTCAACTTTTTTGGAGCCACTTTCACGGTCACCTTTCACAGTTTCTGCAAAATCAATTAATCTATCAGTTGCATCTTCCCGGCGATCAAAAAGGACGTCTTCAATTTTTTCGAGAAGTTCGGGGTCAATTTCTTCGTAGAGCGCCAGTTGCCCTGCATTGACGATTCCCATATCCATGCCGGCTTTAATGGCGTGATAAAGGAAGGCAGCATGCATAGCTTCCCGTACAACATTATTGCCCCGGAATGAGAATGAAATGTTACTCACCCCACCAGAAATCTTTGCTAGAGGCATTTTCTGTTTTATTTGCCGTGTTGCCTCTATGAAGTTGACCGCATAGCGGTTGTGTTCTTCCATTCCTGTGGCAACGGTGAGAATGTTCGGATCAAAAATGATGTCCTCTGGTGGAAAGGACACTTTTTCTGTAAGGAGTCGATATGCTCGTTCACATATTGCAACACGATTTTCTATGTCAGTTGCCTGGCCGTTTTCATCAAATGCCATTACCACTACGGCTGCCCCAAAGCGGCGGATAGTACGTGCCTGTTTTAGGAATACTTCCTCTCCTTCTTTCAGGCTTATTGAATTTACGATACCCTTCCCCTGAATGCATTTAAGGCCAGCTTCGAGAACCTCCCATCGAGAAGAATCAACCATAATCGGGACACGGGCGACATCCGGCTCGCTAGACAAAAGAGTGAGAAACTTTGTCATAACTGCAGGGCCATCGAGCATTCCTTCATCGACGTTGATATCAATAATGTTTGCGCCATTTTCGACCTGTTGGCGGGCAACGCCGACGGCGGCTTCATAGTTTTCTTCTTTAATCAAACGAGCAAATGCGCGAGAACCTGTAACATTCGTTCGTTCCCCGACGATTGTAAAGCTGCTCTCAGGTCGGACTTCAAGGAGTTCGAGTCCTGAATACCGGCTTAGCTTTGGCTGTGAAACCGGTTTTCGTGGAGGATATTTTGCAACTGCTTCGGCTATTGCTCGAATGTGCTCCGGTGTGGTTCCACAACATCCACCCACAATATTGAGAAACCCATCCTTTGCGAATTCACCTATGACAGACGCCATCATTGACGGGGTAATGTCAAAACCGCCAAGAGCATTAGGTAATCCAGCATTGGGGTAGCAACTGACAAGCACGGGGCAGATGCGTGAGATATCTGCAAGGTACGGACGTAATTTTTCAGGTCCGAGTGCACAGTTGATTCCAACGCAGAATAAATCGGCATGGCAGATGCTTTGATAGCACGCATCGACGGTTTGAGCAGATAGAGTTCTGCCACCCTCAAATATTGTGAAAGATGCCCAAACAGGGAGTCTGATCTTACGGTCTGAAAATACATCCTCGATTGCATAAAGGGCCGCTTTGAGCACTAACGTGTCGAATGCTGTCTCAGGGAACAGGACATCAACGCCACCGTCAATGAGCGCTTCAACCTGTTCGCGGTAGCACCTAACCATTTCGTCAAATGTGACGTCACGGTGACCCGGGTCAGCAACATTGCCCGCAATAGAAAGTTGTTTGTTCGTTGGGCCAATAGAACCAGCGACAAATCTGGGCTTATTCGGGTTCAGTGCAGTAAATCTGTCAGCTTCTTCGCGTGCTATTTTGCAGGCAGCGAGATTCATGTCTCGAGTCTGATTGGATAATCCAAAATCTGCCAATGCAATGGGCGTTGCCCCAAATGTGTTGGTCTCAATGATGTCAGCTCCAGCGTCGAGGAAAGACGCGTGGATGTTGCGGATCGCGTCTGGCTGAGAGAGCGTTAGGACATCTATGCAGTTTTTGAGGTCACAGTCGTGTTCTCTGAAAAGTTCGCCCCGAAACCCCTGTTCATCCAAGCCGAGAGCATGCACCATTGTGCCCATAGCGCCGTCGAGTATGGCAATTCGTTCTTCGAGAACATTGAGTAAATCTTTTGAACGGTTTGTGGGAATCTCCATTGCGCTTTCTGGTCGGTCGTAGAGTTATGGTGGGTCAGTGGGCAGACAGGTATTCTGTCAAAATTCGCTGCGAATGTTCGAATTATAGGCCAGTTCATGATCTTGGGATACTGCAATGCGGTCTTTACGGGGATTGAACGGCGCTTATGAAAGGAGAATGCGTTTGAGAATTTAGGCTAATGGCTGTGGATGTAATGGCGGTCAATGAATTCCCAAAAAATGGCCATGATTTTTTGCGGCAAACTCTGCCGAGGGAGGCCTTGGTTTTTAAAGGATTTGGTTCATTTGAGACGAAAATTGTTCTGAGGATGTATGGATCTGATCGCAATTTTTCCACGTGTACGAATGAAGAATCGCTGTGTTCTGCCAGAAGACAGCGATTCTGATCCTGTGCTTATTTCCAAAACTGTCGGTGTAGCTGAACCAGTGACACGATCTCACTCGTCACTAAAGCGAGATGAGTTTGAGAAACAATACGATGCAGCTTGGTTGGCTGGCTTTCAAGCTGAATCGAGTACCCGCGAAGTGTCGAGTCGCTCGGAAGTGTGTCATAAAAAACAGCTGAGTCGCGTAGGCAGCCGGGCGGTTCAGGAAAAACAGTTGCTCGAACCTGATACGTGTCAGATCAGTAAACAGAAAGCAAAGGAGTTGGACTCGGCTCGAACAAAAGAAAAGCACCATCCAAAACAGCGAGTTGAAGAAAAGTCTCGGAGGAATATTCCTCTTGCAAGATTGTATCAACCCTCACTGACGTTGTGGTTTCTGTCATTTATTGCTTCCATAATTTGGCTTTATGTCTTCTATGTAGAGCGGCAACCAATTCAGCATCAGGAAGAAGAGCGACTGGACAGGGTTCGTTTTGCAGAAATGACTGAATTATCGCCCGAACCGGGAAAGAGTAGGCAGTAGAT
>JBDOMS010000552.1:0-13144 GCA_039831735.1 Pirellulales bacterium | reverse complement strand
AAAACTTGCGTACGTTTGAACTCTGTCTTTGGCCTGGAGTTCACTGGCTAACTTGGTGTGATATTGAAGTAAGTCGCCAACCTGTTGCTTTTGTCTGTTGATTCTGACAGCAGTATTATTCACAAATTCAGTTTTCAGTCCGCCGCTGCGCCAGATGACTCTTGCATTGTTGGCAGCTCGATCGACGATACCCTGCCATTCTTTTCTGAGTTCTTCATTTTCTTCGTCTGCCAGCCAGTCCATGTGATCTAATAAAACGAATTTGTTAATTGGTAACCCAGGTTTTTTTAGAAAATCAGACACCGTGCAAGTGTGTACAGTGATTCGATCGCCCAAATGTTTATGGAGATATTCAAAATGTTCCTGCTTCAGATACTCAGGACAACAACTTTTTGTGTATCGACCAAACAAGTAAATCCGCCAGTGATAATTGTCGATCAATGGGACTTGGGTAAAAACGTTGTGCAAACGAGACTGGATGAAAGATGCCACACCTCCCGGATAGTCCTTTTCGATTTGACGACGTTGCATCAGGGGAACTCCCAACAATGCCAACGTTAGATCGCGGCCGGCCACCCATCTCAGAAACAATCCCCAAAATCTCTTTTCAATTTTTTGCTCATAAATTTCTCGCTGCTGGTCTAGGCTTTGACAGGCAAACATTTCTTCGACTTCAGGCCGAAGTCTAATCCAATAGTCGATATAAAAATGGATGAATCTCGCAAGTCTTCCACAGGGTCCACTAAAGTAAAAAGATCCACCATTGTTCTTGCCAGAAAACAGCCCAATTTTTCGATCCCAGAATCTTTTGCTCGAATCGGATAATGAATCTCGAAGATCATGTTGATATAAGGAGTTGATTTGTTCGTGGGCCCCTTCTCCAAAAATCTTGAAAAATGTTTCATAGGTGAGGTTTTTGATTCCCGCGATCTTGAGTTCCAGAAGCGCATTCTGGAATGGATTTATGTCAACTGCATCGATATGTTCAACGCCTGCTAGCAAATAGTCCAGCACATTGCATCCGGCTGAAGTAATAACCATCAGTCGATCCGAAGGGCAAAGCTGCAGTGCAATGCGATCAATTCGTGGATCCTCCCTTGCATCATTAAACATGATGCTTGAACCATGAATTTGACCAAAACAATAACGATTTAGAAAAGCTCTCATCACTAGTTGCGACTTTCGAGGAATGAATCCCGCATGATGTCAATGATGTATTTGTTCTGAGAAGAAGACTTTGTTGCGACACGGATAGCGCGATGTCCCAACTCAGGGCTTGTTGGGAACAGATCTCGGATAAACAAGTGTTGAGCACGACACTGGTCAAGGAATTTTGTTTTATCAATACTCTTGGGTAGGTAGGCGAGTGAGAAATTTGCTGTCCCTGGGATTACATCAAGTCCTATGTCAGTGAGCTTTGATTCCAGCCAACGTCGCTGTTGATGAGTTTCCTGATAACGTTTCTGATAATAACTAGGATCTTTTATTGCGGCTGCTGCGGCTAGTTGTCCAAGCGTGCTGATGTTCCAAGGTGGGGTTAATCCGCGAATTTGGGAAGTACATTCCGGTGAGGTCGTTAGGTAACCCACTCGCAAACCACTTAACGCTAGGCATTTCGATAGTGATTTACAAATCACCAGATTGGGGCTTATGGATGCAACCTGCTCCATTGACTGCCGTGAATCAACAAAGTCAATATAGCACTCATCGATCCAGATTCGAGTTTGGGAAGGAATCCTTTCAAGGATATGATCCCAGTCATCCTGAGTCCAAAAAACTCCAGTTGGATTATTTGGATTTACAATAACCACTAGATCATAGCTACTCCCTGAAAGTCGATGAATAAGTTTTTCAGGATTGAGAAAGAATGCCTCACTCACTGACGTTTTCAGTTGGTCAACCTGACAGCCGATTACATGTTGGCAGACATATTTGTATTCACCGTAACAAGGGGCAACCAGAAGCACATGCGATGATCTGCACAGCCAAGACTGAAAAGCACGAAAAATCAAATCGGATGCCCCAGCTCCTGCAACAATCGCATTCTTATCAAGCCCACGTTGTTCAGCAATTATTTGTTCCAGAGCATGTGCTTCGACGGGTGGAGAGGTTTTGACCAGCCAAGGGAGATGACCTGCAAGGGTGTCAGTAACTGCCGCCGAGGGGGGAAACCAAGCGTCTAAAACATCAGCATTGATGATATTTTTTTGAAACGCAACTTTTTTTGCATCGCACGCCATTGATTCGATGGACGCACCGCCATGGTAACAAGCTGATTCACGTGAGCTGGGGAACCCCAATTTCCATTTGAGCTTTGGGAGAATTCGTTCCAGCACTTTGGTAAAACGAGTGATCGCTTCATCAATCTTCGAACGGTCAATCATCATGAGTTCAAACTTCACCTGCCCGCTGTGAATAGTCTTACCCAGTTGAGAGAATCCAATCCTTCGGTATAAACGCATGACCTCTTGTCTTCCCATGGCAATGCAGTGTCTTGCATCATGCTGTTGAAGCCACCGTGCAGCGCCATACAACAATAACCCCGTGACCGGCCCCTGTCGTTCAGAGGGGACGACAGTCAGGAGCCGTAATTCGAAAAGTGTTTCCCATTCGAGGTGCTGGAATTGATTCCTTTGAAGGTATTTGTCGATGGAGAGTTGTGGGGATCCCGTTGGTGTGATGCTCACAAAACCTACGATTTCTTGCCTTCGTTTTACAACAAGAAAATGGTTGTACTCGTCGATAGGATCGCTGATTGATTTGATGCCGTTGGTTGTATGCTGTCCAAGTTCCTTAGCATAAACCTGAAAACGTTGTCGATATATCTCAGTTCGATCCTCATGGTCAGCCAGAGCGATCTCAAATTGGTCAGTGACCAATTCCTCTGGAACAATTGAATCAGGATCCATCGGCGTTTACTCCACTTCAATAGTGTTCATAATTCAAAAGCCGACTCGAATGCTTTTCAAGATACTTAAGTGACTCTTGAGGTCATCGAGTCAATATCTTTCCCTATGAGTCTACACGTACAGCCGATTGATAAATCAGATTTCGTGTACAATATCATAGTGAGACAAAGTCAAAGCTGATTCTTCTGTCACTGGGACCTCGTATCTTTCTGTGTCACACAATGGGCTGAAAACGTTTCGATTTCACATAAGTGTTCGAACGACGTGAAGCACGACCTTGAGGGTATGCATACGTGCCTTTCGTTGGAGGAGAGTTAGGGTTTTATCCCCGTCGTTACAGTCACAGGTGTGACGTGAGAATTAGAGTGGACTATCGACCTTGCGGTACCTGTTTGTATGATGGCATGCTCTTGGGGGTATTTTTTCTCTCTGAATTATTGTCATGACTCCTGCTGATCCTGTACTCACCGTCCTGTTTGTTGATATTAGTGAGAGTTCAAAGCTTTACCAATCACTTGGTGATCAGAACGCATCTGTTGTAATCACTGATTTGCTGAATCGCCTTGCGCATATCACTCAGACACATGAAGGTGTTGTGATCGATCGTATCGGTGATGAGCTGATGACACTCTTTGAATGTGGTGCTTCTGCCCTAAACTCGGCAGTTGCGATGCAGTGGGCAGTCAATGACTTCACGCATCACTGCCTTCCTGATAATTCACGATTGGCGGTACGGGTTGGCCTCCATACTGGACCAACGATGATGGATAATGGACGACCCAAAGGTCAGTCTGTCTATCGTGCAAAAAGAGTTGTTGAAAATACCAAGGCGCATCAGATCCTTATCGATCATGAGACATGGCAACTCCTCCAGCATGCCCATCATTGGGATGTGCGGCCGCTTAATACAATCGGCCTCAAAGGCCAGGAGAAACCTGCATCGCTTGTTGAGGTTTTCTGGAATAAGGATGAGTCGACCGCACTCAATCATCGGAAGCCACGACTCGACACATCAAGTGTCGGCGTGGAATTGGAGGTGGGGGAAAAAACGCTTCGGGTGAATCAGCATCAGCAGATTTCAGTCGGGCGGCTTCCGCCATGCGACGTTGTTCTTTCCCATTCATCGATTTCGAGAATTCACGCCTATTTCAAAAGTCGAAATACAAGCATTTATGTTGAAGATGTGAGCACAAATGGCTGCTACATCCAACAGGATGGAGAGGTGTCATCACAGTTTGTTCATGGTGATGAGGTGCCGATTATGGGATCTGGTCTCATCGGTCTGGGCAGGCCACCAGAATCCGGGACGCTGCATACCGTTCGCTATGACTGCATCACTCCTTGAATGCAAGCATGTTCAAAAGTTTCTTTTGTTTCTTGTTGAGGCATATCGATGCCAGTGATTGCGAATGAAATCCTCATCGGCTGCCTTCGATGTCACAAGATAGCGGTAGTGTGATACATACTTTTGTCCTGGTTCAATTCGGAATGGGCCTGTGACGGTTGGTGCGAAGCAAAAATATGGCTTGTTCGGATGCAGTCGTACATGTTGTGGTGCACGATAGTTTTGAGGACTGCAGAACACTACAAATGACACATCCTGATCATCAATTCTTCCAGTCATGGCAACCCAGTTAGATTGTGTATGGTTGCCGGTCCAGCGGTCTTTCCCATCACTAGTGAGAAACTCGAGGTCACCCGGCTTCATACTGGAGTTGCCCTTTTTCTTCAGCCACTGATCGTTTCCGCGGAAGGCCATGCCGCCGTAGTGATACTCGGCAAGGGCAAGCGGCTTCTCTGAAGCGCACGTTTGTACGCTTTCAAGGTCAAACAAGAAATGGTCCTCTGGTGTAAGGTGGACCGTCACCGTCCAGATTTCATGGAGCGCGTCAATGCATTCAGTTCCGATGTTCACCGTAAAGGCGTGCTTCACGCTGAATGAAACCTTTTTTTCTTGGCGAGTAACATTTACGACCTCCCGAAATTCGACGCCCGCGAGCTGCTTCGACTGATTCCAGAAGTCGACCTTCTTTCCATCGAACGTTGCGTTGGTCCAAGCAAAGAAGAGGGCATGCTGATGTGCATGATCACGTGGATAGTCACCCGAAATTTCCTGCCCTGTTGGTGAGTACACGGGGTGAATGTAGCCGCTGCGACTGAAGTGCTGGTCTACTCCTTCAGGAACGGGTCTCGCAGTCTTAACGTACTCGAGGATGGGCTTTCCCCGCTGCGAGATGCGAATGCTGTTTTCTGTCTCGCTCAGGCGCAGTTCACTGCTGCGGGTCTGCACGCTGATGCTGAAGGAAAGAAGGAGACTCAGGAGGAGAACAAATGTTTGCCGCATACAACACTGCTTGAGTGGTCAAGGCTTTGTGGAACCGTTTACCACTATATCATCTTTAGCATCATGGATGTGCATGTTAGTGCTGTAGTAACATTATTAGGCCAAAGCACAGGGCGCTCACGACGACCAATGCCGAACGAAGGGGGTCTCAAGAATTTTGTGCAAAAATTCTATAGGGTATTCCTTAATGCGGTTATAGTTATGGTATCCGAATGACAGCAGGTGATTGCAAAACGTCGCCTGGGTTATCGCTTACTGCTACGTCATCCCTTCTCAGGAATATTCCATGCATGCTTGCATAGTTACTTTGTTCCAAGATCTCCAAGCGACTGCTTTGAAAAGAGCACTGTCGGTTGGATCAGTTGTCAGTCTTGTCTTTTTCTGTTGCCTTGCGTCTGCGGACGATGATCAGATTCGCCATTCATTTCTTGGGTTTGGTAAGGCCAATCGGGTTGTGTGGGTGGGAGAAGATGACGCTGTGATATGGAAGTTTGATTATCCTGCAAGTGATGGTTGTGTTCTGAAAAATGGGAATGTCTTAGTCTCGCTGTATCCGACAAAAGCGTATCCGGCGGGGGGAGTCGTCGAAGTGAATCCAAAAGATGACACGGTGGTATTTTCCTATCAAGGACAGCAGGCAGAAATCAGTACTGCCATCAAGCGAGACAATGGCAACTATGTGATCGCCGAACTGGGAGCGGAACCTCGGGTAGTCGAAGTGAATGCACGAGGTGGTGTGGTCAGCACGATGCCATTTCAGTGTCAAAAGAAAAATGCACACATGCAGACTCGCATGCTACGTGTGTTGCCAAATGGGAACTACATTGCACCACATTTGTTGGATTTTGCGGTCAAAGAATATGAACCTAAAACGGGGCAGGTGGTTCGTGTGTTTAAGACGGATGACAGAGGCCGTGAAAAAAAAGATTGGCCATTTACGGCCATTCGTCTGAAGTCTGGTCACACACTTATCGGTTGTACAAATGGCAATCGAGTCATTGAAATTGATGCTGCAGGAAAGATTGTATGGAGTGTCGATAATGATGATCTTGGAGAGGCTCTCTTTAATGATGCGTGTGGTGTCCAGCGCCTGGCCAATGGCAATACAGTGGTGACAAGCTATCACGCTCACGGTGATAGCGTGAAGCTATTCGAAGTGACTCGTGACAAGAACGTTGTGTGGAGGTATTCAGGCATGGATGCCGGTTTTCACCACTTCCAAATTCTGACAACAGACGGAAAAACATTGGAGGTGAATGGACTGCGCTAGTGCATGTTGATTGGGACCTGCTTCGCTTCGTATCTCCTGGGAGTTCACCAAATGTTTCTACGAACACTATGTGTTTTTGTGATGATTGTGACGCTGTTTTCTTTTCTGAACAATCACGGGCATTCAGAGGAATCAGATAGGATTGCAACAACGCCTGACTACACCGCCCAGGCGTGGCATGCTCTTCTGGAAGGTGATCATGAGGAAGTCGTTCGACAGGCCACTCTGTGTCTGGAGGACCTTGGTGAGGTTGCAACTCGCCAACAGCGTGCAGGTAAAGAGATCAGTAACGTGAACGCAGAAAATTTTCCAGAACTCAACAGTGTGGGAACATGTCTTTTTATTCTTGGGCGATCGTGGCAGAAGAAGGGAAATCACAAAGAAGCCACTGATGCCTACAAGAGACTGATCAAAGACTATGAAGACGCTCGCTGCAAGAATCAGGAAGGCTACTTTTGGAGACCTGCTGTCGCCGCCCAAAAAAGGCTTGCTGAGCTAAAGCCGGAATGAGTGTTCATCACAACAGTCCAGTACAAAACAACCTGCGGAGGTGCTTGAAGGGCTGAGTAACCCGCTGGCTTTACAGGCTTTCTTCACTTGATTGCCGCTAACATCGGAATATCTCGTAGATTCGTAGAGTTGGCAGCTCCGCGCTTGCAGGATCGCTTGACGTGTATGGTGTTGGTGCGGCAAAGATGCCAAGAGGCTAAGGCAGCTGTGTGATCCAAGGTGTGATCGAAAAAGAAGTGCTGTTTCTTATCCTCCTCAGAGGAGAATTGTTCCAAGACCATTCATGACACAGACAGCCGCAGAGACATAAAAACGCCGCTTTACCAACAGGGGCTGGTAAAGCGGCGTTCTAGACGTCAGAAGGATTTGGAAATAGTCGCTCTCGGACTAGTAGCTACCAACAGATTTGCCGTCGGCCTTCTTTCGGAGGCGAGCATACACTGCCATATCCATATTTTCACTCAGCCATTCTGTGGAGCCATCACATTTGGATACATGCAGACCACCTGCAGCATGGGGGCTGTGGGACGACCAATCATCCCCCCACGCCTGATTTGAGCGATTGATGTAATAGGTTGCATTTTCTCCACCGTATGTCTGTACATCTGTTGGGTTCAGTGAGGAATGCCAGCCGGCAGAAGAGCCCTGCTTTCTTGCCCCCATCCAGATCTTACCAGGTTGATTGAAACATGCTGTGTTATTGCAACTTTTTGTACCAATCTCTTGTGTTGAACTCACTTCCGCGAGCATGACAGTGTAGCTCGTGCCATCAAGAATCTCGTTAAGGGTGACATCCACATCACCATCTTTGACATTACCAATGCCTGCATGCTGATGCTGAGAATTTGAAAGGTAGGCTCGGCTTCCGGAATTGATGCCGTAGTTAATTTTCCCAAAGCCACCTCTTCCTGATTTACCAAAACCAGAATTTGACGGGCACTCAAATGACTTGATTGCTGTTTTGGCAAGCGTGTTTGTCGTGGTATTCGCTTGCCAATTTGCTGTCCCAGAAAGAGCAGCATCAACCTGATCCCAGATGGGGCCGTTTTCAGTGTAGGGCAGAATGTAGGCAGTCCAGCTCAGCCCCGGGGAGTTATCTGCATCTCCAGTTGCTGAGTTCGATGCAGGATTATTATCGTTGTGTGATGGGGGAAACCCCTGCTTGGCTGACTCATGATTGAGCATACCAAGAGATAACTGCTTGAGGTTATTTGAGCATTGTGAGCGCCGAGCGGCCTCACGGGCTGCCTGAACCGCCGGGAGCAGTAATCCAATGAGCACGCCAATGATTGCAATCACAACAAGAAGCTCAACAAGCGTAAATCCATGCTTCCTTTTCGAGATTGATACCGAAATATTCATGAGAACACCTCAATTTTTTGGGATTAGAAAAAATGAAAAGAAAAAGAAATGACTGAAAGGGTGAATAGAAACAATAAGTCTTTTATTTTGATGGTTTTGATTCAAGAGCAAAGTCAAAAACATTATCTTTGCCATCAAGCACATCGGCTTCGAGTGTTGTCTCTTCGTTGTATAGTTTTGGAATGGGATCTTTCCATCGAGGATCAGGAGGGGCTTCTAGATTGGTCGTAATGCGAACAACATTTTTCCCGACACCAGCCCCTTTGAGATCTCTAATGTATGAGAGTTCATAGTTGCCAGAACTGTCAGTCGATCCGAAGGCCGTGGCACCACCCTGCGCAGTAAAAACAACACTCGCATTTTCAAGAGGACTGCCATCCATGGTGACTGTCCCGGTTACCGGAGCGATATCAGGTAGATCAGAAGCCTGCTTGCTGCATCCAGAGAGAGAAGCACATCCAAGCACAGCAGAAAACATACACAGTGACATACCAAAACAACGGTTGATTCTTGAGACCGGCATAAGACATGAATCCTGAAAAAGAAATATAGGTACTCGAAGCTACGCATTCCCCCACTTCCGAAAAAGTCTACATTATGATGTGTGGTATCACAACGAAATTCAAGGGTTTTTGTCTTCTCAGGGACGCGTGAACTCTTTGCGTGTTCTCGTTTGATCGCCTATAAAGTGCCAAGATGTCTAAAAACAAAGACAAAAGAGTTTTCGGTCGATTTTCCTTTTTTGCGATCCTGCTGGCTTTTCTTGCAGGTTTGATCTGGGTTCGAACGCAGCCTTTCTCGCCATCCTTGTATCGTTTTGCCGGTGTCTCCTATCCTAAGAGCATTCACTCATTTGAGCGAACACCACTTCCAACTCAGCCTCAACATGTGTTGGCACAATACACGCATGTCCAAGTGATTGATGTGGATCAGGATGGCAAGAACGAGGTGATTGCCTGTGACGCGATTAATCACTGTATTCGGCGTTTTGCATACGTGCCGAACGAGGGGTGGAAGCAGGAGGTTCTTATTGCAGATGTTTCTGTTCCTGCTCATGCGACCTTTGTGGATATCAACTCAGATAATGAGTTGGACTGTTTTGTTTCGGTGTTGGGGGATATTTTCCCTTCGGATGAAGCGGTTGGACGAGTTGAACTTTTCCTTCGCGAAGGAAAAACCTACGTGCGACATGTCATCCTTGAGGACATTCGTCGTGTTGCCGATGCACAGCCTGCCGATTTTGATGGGGATGGGGATATTGATCTTGCTGTTGCCGTTTTTGGGTACAGTCGTGGTGAAATACTTTGGTTGGAAAACCTTGGAAATGGCACCTTCGCCGATCATCGGCTTCATGGTGCTCCGGGAAGCATTCATGTTCCAGTTGCTGGGCTGGATGGGGGTGGAGATCCCGATTTCGCAACCATTGTTTCTCAAGACGATGAGGAGTTATGGGGCTTCGAGAACCTTGGTGACGGAACATTCAGATCACGAATGCTATGGAGAACCTCCAATTTTGATTTTGGGAGTGCAGGACTGATTGCAACGGATCTCGACAGTGATGGAGACCCAGACTTTATTCTGCCTGTTGGTGATAACCTTGAAGATTTTGCAGCCTGTCCGCAGCCCTATCATGGATGTTACTGGTTTGAAAATAATGGAGACTGGTCTTTTAAGAAGCATCGTATCGCTGATCTGGCTGGCACCTATGCAGCCTCTGCGGGGGACATCGACAATGACGGTGATATGGATGTCGCGCTGGTAAGCATGGCAAATGATTGGCAAGAGTCATCGGCTGCAAGTCTTGTGTGGCTTGAAAATGACGGTCATCAAAATTTTTCGACATGGCAGGTTGCCAGCCAGCCTATTCATCTCACAACGATTGATGTTGGTGATATTGATGGTGATGCACAACCAGATTTTGTGGCTGGAGGGCTTCACCTTCGCCCTCCCTTTGATCGTGTTGGGGGTGTTACCGCATGGATCAACAAAGGAGAGTGATTGTGAATCGTCTGGGGGTGCGTGTCAGCATCATCGTGATTGAACTGTTGGTCATTCTCAGTCTCTTCGTGTGGTTTTGGGTGAGGCCGGTTGTGTCCGTCGCCACACTGTTTCCAGACGATCCTTTGATCGGGAGTGAACTCCATGCGCTTTCTCAACGAGCGGTTTTTGGTGGGGCGGCGGCATGGAAGAGACTTGGAGATGCATTCTTGGGGAAAGGAGCCTATCGATATGCCGAGCGTGCGTACAAGCGAGCATCTCTCCTTGCACCGAAAGATATTGATAGTCGATTTGCGCTCGCGTTATGTATTGATCGGACGGGCCGAATGGCAGAGTCCAATACACAGTATCGTATGTGTCTGGCCATGGATGAAGCATCCAAGCGGTATCAAGTCCTCAAGCCATTTGCGCTGTATGCAATTGGTCGCAACTTTCTGCGTATGGAAAATCAGACAAAGGCAGAAGCAGCATTTCGAGAGAATGAAGGGTTTATGCCAGCAGATTACCAGTTGGCTCGTATATTATTTTTTACAGATCGTCCGCGAGAGGCTCTGAAAATAGTTGACCGTGGCTTGGAGAGACTCCCTCTTTCGCTTGAGTGGCACCGTTTACGAGGAAGGATTCTTGAATCGTTTGGTCAGACGACCGAAGCATTTGAGGCGTATTGTATGGAAGAACGCTCCGCGCATCTTCTAGAGGTCAATTTTCATACAGACTTTATTCAACCACTTACCATTCAGTATGGTCTTCAGCGTATGATTGAAGAATGCCGAGGTCTGATGCTCAATGGGACAAGTGACATGTTGCTTGAGCGTCTTGATGAGATCGATTCGATTATTGGCGATCAATTGATTCCAGAACGCCTGACAGCATTACAGATGCGGGCCGAAGTTCTCTTGAAAAGCAAAGAGCCAAATAAAATGCTTGCTGTTATTGATGCATACAAGAAACTGGGAGGCTCGATAGTAGATGTACTTGCGTTTGAGGCAGAGGCGTTGAGTCAACTTGGTCGTACGGAAGATGCAATACGACGAAGAGAACAGTTGCTTGCATTGAGTCCATCGCGGCAACTTCATCTTGATATGGCAGAGAGATGTGATGCTCGTGATGAAAGGAAGCAAGCAGCGAAGCATCGATCCAAAGCAGATTTGCTTGATGGAATTGCTGCATATCGACGCAATGATCTTTCAACGGCGTTAGATAAATTTGAAGACTCAGTTCGGGAAGATCCAACCAATGCCTATGCATTATTTCATCAAGGGGAAATGCTTTTTCATCTCATGCAACCAGAACAAGCATCGCAGGCTCTCCATGAGGCAACCGTTCAGCGGCCAGGCTTTGGGCGTGCACAGGAGTACTTGTCGGGAATCAAAAAACTTGCTGCTCAAAACGGTGATGATCCTGGATGACACAGCATTCCTGAGTAAGTTGCAACCAGAAGGTTGTTGAGTTGACTGGGTTTTGGCGGAAGTTGGATTGCTGCGTTACTGGGAGGGGCATGGCAGGGGCGCGATGTGACCTAAGAATTGAAAAACACCGTCTTTATTCAGAAAACAAGGCAGGTGAAGGGTTGTGCGTTAGCCCAGATGCTGGTGTGCGGTTTTCCTATCAGAGAAAAAAGAGAAACTGTAAACTCAGAATTTAAAGCAGCTATGAATGAATTGTCGAATCATCCAATAATTATTTTTGGGGCTACTGGAAGTGTTGGGTCATCACTTGCTCGTCGTCTCTCTCAGTCAGGCCGTCCTGCAGTGCTGGCCGCCCGGGAGGCGTCATCGCTTTCCCTTCTTGCAGAAGAGTTAGGGTTCCAGAGTTTCGTTGTTGATATGCGTGATGCAGAAGCCATTCAGCACTGTTTTGAATCAGTCACCTCGGAACATGCTGCCGTAGGAGGTGTCGCCCACTGTGTTGGATCGGTCCTTCTCAAGCCGGCGCATCTTACAAGTTCTGAAGAATGGGATGATGTGCTTGCCACAAATCTCACATCAAGCTTTTCGGTTGTTCGGTCAGCGGGAAAATACATGCGTTCTCATGGTGGTTCTGTGGTTCTTGTGAGTTCTGCCGCAGCAACGATCGGGATGCCAAATCATGAAGCGATTGCTGCGGCCAAAGCGGGGATTGAAGGGCTTGTTCGTTCAGCAGCAGCAACCTATGCGGGCAGTTCTATTCGTTTCAATGCCGTTGCTCCTGGTTTGGTCAAGTCAAACATGACTGAAAGACTGTGGAATAATGAAACGACAGCATCAAATTCAATTCAGATGCACGCACTTGGCAGACTTGGTGAACCAGATGATATTGCTGCGGCTATTGATTGGTTGCTGTCCAAAGAAAGTAGCTGGATAACCGGTCAGGTGCTTGGTGTTGATGGTGGGTTGGCAAGTGTTTTGCCACGTCGAACAGTACGGGCATGATACTGAGGGCAACTGATGCGGGGAGTCAACGAAATATCGCCAAAGTGGATGTCTTTCGTCCTTGTTGCAGCAGCCCTGTACAATGTTGCGTGGGGAAGTTGGGCCATTCTGTTTCCTAAAACTATTTTTCAATGGACAGCATTTGAGCCAATGCCGATCTATCCGGAACTCTGGCAGTGCATTGGGATGATTGTCGGGGTGTATGGTGTGGGGTATGCCATCGCAGCCTCGAATCCTGTTCGGCATTGGCCGATAGTCTTGGTGGGCCTTCTTGGAAAAATATTTGGTCCGATTGGTTTTCTTCAGGCTGTCTGGGAAGAGCGATTTCCAGTGGCTATGG